>NZ_JAPTNK010000039.1:0-3572 GCF_026891775.1 Brevibacillus halotolerans | reverse complement strand
CTTACTATAACTCAATTCGCATTCAAACAAAACTAAACAACCAGTCACCGGTTGAATTCCGACGACTGGCTGCTTAAACTTGTAAGGTGTTTTGATCCCTGTCCTACAAACGGGGGTCAGTCCCAAAGATAGATCAAAGGTTCTTTTTTTCCTTGCAAATAATACCTATTATTTACGTAGCTTTTTATTTTCTCGCTGTTTTTCCAATAATCGCTGTTCAGTCTCTTCATCATAGAAGCAATTATCCATTAATGAAAAATGTTGCTTACCCTTTTTCATTACATATATTTGTTTCTACATCTAAAGAATTAGCTAAAGGCTGGTTCTTTTTCACTTAGACCAAGCGTCTGCGCTGTTGAAGCAAGAATCTCTTGGAAAAACTCTGGGTTTTCCACTAGTGACACGCCATAAGAAGGAATCATTTCTTTAATTTTCGATTCCCACTCGTTCATATGTTGCGGGAAGCATTTTTCTAATACCTCCAGCATTACGTGAACGCAAGTAGAAGCACCCGGAGAAGCGCCTAGCAATGCAGCTATCGAGCCGTCAGCAGCACTAACCACTTCCGTACCAAATTGAAGTGTTCCTTTACCGCCAGCCTCAGTATCTTTGATAACTTGCACACGTTGGCCCGCTACCACGATATACCAATCCTCGCTTTTAGCGCTCGGGATAAACTCGCGCAAGTCTTCCATGCGCTTTTCATTCGATAACATAACCTGCTGGATCAGGTATTTTGTCAATGACATCTCTTTTACGCCCGCTGCCAACATAGTGAGGACATTATTCGGTTTTACGGAGCCTATCAAATCAAAATTGGAACCCGTTTTTAGGAATTTTGGTGAGAAGCCGGCAAACGGTCCAAACAGCAATGTTTTTTTGTTGTCGATATATCTTGTATCAAGATGAGGAACGGACATTGGAGGAGCCCCAACTTTAGCTTTACCGTATACTTTAGCGTGGTGCTTCTCTACAACTTCCGGATTGTTACATGCCATAAATAATCCGCTTACCGGGAATCCTCCAATATGTTTTGACTCAGGAATACCGGTTTTTTGGAGTAAAGGCAGACTTCCGCCGCCACCGCCGATAAAGACGAATTTTGCTGTATGGTGTTGGATTTTACCGCTATTGATATCATGCACTTTGACTTCCCACAAGCCGTCGCTATTACGCTTAATATCCTTAACGGTGTGCTTGTAGTTAATCTCGACATTTTTACTCTGTAAGTGGTCAAACAGCATACGTGTTAAAGCACCAAAGTTGACATCTGTTCCAGAGTCGATTTTGGTTGCCGCTATCGGTTCATTTGACGTACGCCCCTCTATGATAAGCGGAATCCATTCCTTCAGTTTTTCAGGATCATCGGAAAATTCCATCCCTTGGAACAACGGATTTTGTGAAAGCGCTTCAAAACGTTTTTTCAAAAATGTTACATTTGTTTCCCCTTGAACCAAACTCATATGAGGTATTGGCATGATAAAGTCCTGTGGATTACGAATCAGATTGCTTTCTACAAGGTAGGACCAAAACTGTCTGGAAAGCTGGAACTGTTCATTAATTTTTATCGCTTTTTTAATATCTATAGATCCGTCAGATTTTTCGGATGTATAGTTAAGCTCGCACAGTGCGGAATGACCTGTACCCGCATTATTCCATTCGTTAGAGCTTTCTTCCCCTGCTTTTGCAAGTTTTTCAAACACTTTGATTTCCCATTCGGGCGCTAACTCCTTGAGCAATGATCCCAAAGTCGCGCTCATGATTCCAGCACCAATTAAAATAACGTCTGTTTTTTGCTGCATGTTGCTCATTGTAATCTCTCCATCCCCTATATTGGCAAAAAAGAGTAGGCGCTTCGGCTTAGTTGTCACCAAAGCAAGGCGCCACCTAGGAATACACCTTTTCTGTCTCAATTATAACCATACCATAGTCTATTATAATTATTTATAGACCAAAATATCTACTATTATGATAATTATAAACCATTTAAGGCTGGTAAAAAAGTAAGAAGTCCGTCACAAGACTCAGGGAACACATAAAAAACCAAGGCCTTAACCCAGCTTCTTGCAAGGGGTTAGGCCTTGGTTTGCCGTTATTGGTGAATAGACATTCTCTAATTTTTGTTGTTAATTGCGGTATGGTTCTTCGCTGTTTTTTTACTGGTAAACCTATTTTTCATCGATTCAAAAGGATACTTGTCTCAGCTTCTTTCTGTATTTCGACACCTGGATTTCTTTAATTACAGGCCGAATCAATACCTAGAAACGATTGCACTCTGATAAGGTATGTTCAAAGTCCATGAAACAAAAGACCCTTATGGCGGGCTGGGTTTCCCAACTGCTGCATGTAATATCGATGTGCAAGTTCCGCAATGCGATCCTGGTCTTCCCAGAATCTCTTATCAAGCTTATCCAGCCGTTCTGCCTCTTCCTCGGTTAGAAACGTTGGAATATCTCAGAGCTGAGTGAGGCGGTTGTCTTCTGATAAGTGCTCGATACAGGCATATCCGGACTGGACGGTTCCTAATTAAGAAGATTCAAACCTAGTTCATACTCTAAATTGGAGATGGCATGACTGATTGCTGATTGTGTAGGGTTTAACATTTCTCCGGCCTTAGTAAGACTTCCTAATTCCACCACTTTTACAAATGTGGAGTTTATTCAGATTCATAATTAACACCTGTTTTCATAAAAAATATTAATTGATTTATAACAAATATTCCTTTTATTAATTTTAATTTAATATGTATACTCGGATTAATCCAATATCTTTGTTACATTTCTTTTAACAGGAGGGACTTATGAGCGGAATTGCAAAAACGCCTCAACCACCTTATTATGCGGTGATTTTTACATCCGAAAGAACTGATGGGGATAAAGGATATGCGGAAATGGCAGAGGAAATGGAGAAACTTGCATCTATCCAACCTGGATTTTTAGGAGTAGAAAGTGCCAGAGATGGCTTAGGTATTACAATATCATATTGGGAATCTCTCGAAGCTATACAAAAATGGAAGCAGAACGAACGACATTTGATTGCTCAAAGACGAGGTATGTCTGATTGGTATCTCAGATACAAAACGAGGGTCTGTAAAGTCGAACGGGATTATGGATTTGAAAAAAACTAAAATTTATTTGGTCAATTCAATTAACGGGTACGTTCGTTTAACAAAAAAGGCGGCGAACAAAGGCTTTATTTTATAGTCTTTGCTCGCCGGACAATTATCACTATCGCCTTAATCTGCTGATATAGCTACTATCAAGTGCAATTACTTTCCTAATCGTGTGCCATCACTTGTGATACGGCTCACCGTACCGTATCTAAGAACATAGTTTGTTATGAACAGAAGGTAGTTATTACTGTTTGAAACTTTAATACTAATAAGAATACTCATGAATCCTCTATAGTTCAAAAATCATGGTTATTCTTATTAGTAACTAGCCCTCTGGAGTTAGTATAGTTTCATGGACACCTCTTAGTTAAGTCCTTACAATGAAAACAAGAGGAGATGAGTCCGGATGGAACACAAAAAAACGAACAAGAGATACAATGAAGATTTTAAAAGAACAGTG
>NZ_JAPTNK010000038.1:0-4429 GCF_026891775.1 Brevibacillus halotolerans | reverse complement strand
CCGATGATTGTGGCACTAATCTTATAACCATATTGGTAGTGGTATTACTCTTATTAATGATTTTGTTTCCATACATGCCACTTTTGAATCTGTTATTGAGTTTATCATTAAGTTATGAGATTTTTCGATTACAGAACAATATTCTTTCGCGTTTATTCATGAATTTTGGTGGTTTTGTTCAAAAGTATTTTTCTACTGCCGACCCAACTGACAAACAAATTGAAATAGCAATTCTTGCGTTAAAGTCACTTGATGACTAACTCAACCGAGTTGAAAAATTATATGCATTTACACCGTAATGGAGGTAATTAATTTGGAGATTATTAAACATAAGCTTAACTGGGATGAGTCTCAGCATGTATATAATGTGAGTGCCGATCAGATGGAGATGAAGCAGTGCTACTCAAATGTCTTTTACGCTGCTTTGCATTTTAAAAGCAAATTTATTGAAGGAGATTGGAAAGTAGCTTATGGCTATATGCCAAGTGTTGAGAATATTATGGTACGGCACTGTTTTATTGTAAACGAGGCGGGAGAAGCTATTGACCCTACAAAATTACTTGTAGAACGTGTTAACGAAACTTCCGATGTCTACGTATCATTTAAAATATTCGAAACCTATCAAGAGTATATTAGTGCTGTAGAGAATAATAGCTACTTGCCTGATTTAATAAAACCACTCATGGATTTAGATACATCATTGAGAAGAAGTCCTTGGGCTGTCAGTAGTAATAAGATTTTCATTGGATAGCTTTTCCTATTATTATGTGATATTTACCTATCAAGGTCGGTATGATAAACTAAAAGTAACCATCCCTCAATAGGATTGGCTCAATTTGGGAGTAAGATCTCAAAGCTCTTATGGGGTCAATGGCGATCTTTCTTTTCTATTAATTTGAATCGCTGTAATCAACAAAATCAAACCGAAATACCTTAAAGAGGTAGGCCACAGAATAGTGGTCTATCTCTTTTTTTGTTGAAACTTTCATTGAATATGAGTGACAAAAAACTTGGGCAGTCAGAAGAACGTCAGGTTCTTTTCGGACGTTTACAGACGTCATGTTCAAATACTAATGAGGTGACAATTAGTTCCTTAAGGGGAACTTGAAATATAGCAAAATCACATGGATTTTATCTAGTAGGAATTCATCAGCAACTCGTTAAAATAAAGTTGAAACGTGACTGGAAAGTGATAGATGTGAAGGAGCTTGAGTTCGATGCTTGCTGACATCGAAAGGAAAGTTATCAAGACTTATTTTAAAAAAACAATGAAATACCAGTACTTCAATCATTGTAAATATGTACTCTAAGTAATCAAAAAATCACTGTTATGTGGATTCGTTTCAACGTGGGAGTATGGCTTAATAACGAAGTACAGAATGGCTACTCATGTCAGGTAACCTATTTTGCTAAACTCCCTCGAAATGATTCCGTTTCCTCACTCAAGCTCATGAATTCGCAGGATTTCATCCTAAGGTAAGTGCGAGAGAAGAAAGTACACGGAGGAGCTGGTGGCTAGGGAAAGCAA
Source organism: Brevibacillus halotolerans (assembly GCF_026891775.1). Lineage (NCBI taxonomy): Bacteria > Bacillati > Bacillota > Bacilli > Caryophanales > Paenibacillaceae > Brevibacillus > Brevibacillus halotolerans. Next base: position 2,901 of record NZ_JAPTNK010000038.1, on the reverse strand, counting down.
AAAGGGCATGCGGGAACAAAGGTGTGTTGTCTATCACCTATATAATTCCATATTGTGCACGTCTCCACGTAGCCCTAGCGATTCTTACTCCCATGTCTCAACGGGTCAAAGCCCTTTCATTCCTTCGTCACATCTAACTAAGGTGTGGAGGTCGGTCTTTCTAACGGAACGGATCCGAGCCCTTTTGTTTAACGTCTCCCGATACTCCGTGCTTCTTATCATCCTGCGAATACATGAACTGGTGAGGATAGACTAGGCTTAAGCAGCTTGCGGGAAGACTTTGGTCGAATCGTAAGCATCGTTGCTCTTAGCCAGGCCAACAAGAATACGGGCGACTTTACCGCACAATTTCATAATCGATTTCATCCTCTTTAATTTCTTTACTTCAACATTGTGGTGGTCTCTAACGTCCGGATTGGTCATCACCATGCACATCGTCATGAGGTAGAGGAAGTGCCGTAGACGTGGACGACCGCGTTTGCTGAGCACCATTTTCCCACGCCACTTCCCTGAACTTGCCTCAGCCAGATTCAGACCAGCATGTCGGAGTAAAGCATTTCCGTGTGTATAGCCGCTTAGATCACCAGCCTCGCCTAGCAAACCGGCTAAGCTCGTTGCATTAACTCCTCGGATTTCAAGCAGCTTCTGCGCATAGGGAATACGACCTAAGATGAGATGAAGTTCATGCTCAATCTGTTCCAGCTGGCGCTGTGCCAAGTCATATTCCTCTAGTAGTTGACCCAAGTGAAGCTTGTAGGCGCGGAGTGCCGCAGTAGTACCAACCGCGTGTAAAGAAGGGGATTTACCACATTCAACACGCTAATAACTTTCATAATCGCCTGAAAAAGTGGATGGAGCGGTTTCAAGGAGTTGCAACAAAATATTTGGACAACTACCTTTACTGGTTCCGATGGCTTGATTTAGGAAAAAACGTAGCATTTAAAAAACGAGTAGAGCAAATGCTTGTTTCAGCGTGTCAAAAATCGAACGACATAACTGTAGGGATGCTGAAAGCAATATAAAAACCACCTCAAATACTTAGAGGTGGTTAATACTCTTAATCTATTTACCGCTATTTTTTATTGGAGAGTCACCTTTCTCCCAATTTGTAGGACCTTTATCACTTGGTACAAATTTTCTCCAATATTCACCAGTTTTCTTATCGAAAATGATGATATTATGCTCGTTTGCAGGAACTAATTCATATCTATATTCGTTGTTATTACCATCTACATTCGAAGAATCCTTACCAAATGCAAACATTAAAAATGAACCTAATATTGTGAAACCTATTATAATTGCTAAACCAATAATTATTGATGAACTATTTTTCATTTTCTACCTCCATTTCTGTTTATATGATTTATTATAAATCTAAAAGTGTCATGTAGTGATACCTTTTTAGTCTATATTATAATTATCAACTAGAAAAGGAGTAAGATATGTATGACATTATGTTATGGCTGCTTTTGGACCAACGCTTGGGGGATTACTCATTAAATAAGTCAGTTGGCATGCTATTTTTTGGATTAACATTCCGATTACTATTGTTATTTGGATATTAGTACGTTTATGGATACCCGATGATAGAGTAAAGCAATCGGAACATAGTGCGAGTGGGGAGTTAAACAAAGTACCTGGAAAAGTATCGATATAATTGGAATTATTCTTTTTACAATCATGTTAACAACAATGATGTTATTCCTTTTATCTTTATCAGACAGTACGTATTGGTGGCTTTTAATGATTTCAGTCATTTCAGCTATTTCACTTTTTAAGTGGGAACAACGCATGTCAAGTCCGTTTCTTGATATTAAAATGCTTTCTTCAAATCCCCGCCTACTGTCTGTTTTTCTACAATTTGCGGGTCTAAACATTGTTTTCTATTCCCTTTTTTTCTGTTTACCATTATGGCTGGATCAAGTGAAAGGGTTTGATTCGAAAACGACTGGAATGCTCATGCTTCCGTTTGCCGGACTAGGTGTGCTTATGACTCCAGTCGCTGTAAGAATGAATAAACGTTACGGCTATCGTACAACCATTATTGCTGGTAACGTTGTGCTGATTTTTGGTACTTTATTGCTGCTAATTCTCGGTGAAAATAGCTCCCTACCTGTTATTCTCATGGTTACCGCAGTACTTGGCATTCCAAACGGACTTAATAGTATGGGATTACAGACCGCCCTATATCATGTTGCCAAACCAGAAGAGAAGGGAATTGCTTCGGGATTGTTCCAAACCGAAACACACTGGCTGCTTAGGCTTTTTTAATACTGTCTACTTGACAGGGGTAAGACCATATCAAGGGTTAAATGAAATTAATTTTTATCCCGTGCCACATTTACAAAATGACTATCTAGGAGGAGAAGTAGAAAAAATAATAAAGAAATACCAGAATAAGATTGAATTGTTGCCAATTACTGATAATCAAGTCATTTTAGTGGATGGCGAAAAAATATCTGTTATTTAAATCTTTAGTTCACATAATCAACCGTTCTTCTTGATTCATTAGTAACCTCCTTAATCATAATATTTGGATTTGAGTCAATATCTTGGACACAATTAAGTTAAGTACTAGGATGCTTTTCTTTGCAAGTCTTCTACTTCTTGAGGTGTTTTGTAGCCTAGACTACCATGTATTCGGGTTCGGTTATACCAACCTTCTATATATGTAAAAAGCGCAAGCTTTGCAGATTCATAATCAATGTAAGTCACATGGTTTACTTCTTCTTTCTTCAGAATGGCATGGAACGATTCGATACAGGCATTGTCATAGGGACAGCCCTTTCTGCTAAATGAGTGAACAATGTGAAGTTGCTTAACATATTGCGTGAAATCCTTGCTTGTATATTGGGCACCTAAATCAGTATGAAGTACCAAATCCCTTGCGGGTTTTTGAGT
>NZ_JAPTNK010000037.1:0-10786 GCF_026891775.1 Brevibacillus halotolerans | reverse complement strand
ATTCTGGAATAAGCTCGCATACAAGCGGCATTAGAATAAATTAAAATATCATGTTTCTAGTATATTTCAAATTATTACAAACTGAAAGTAATATTTACTTTAATAGTATTCTACCTTTACCTAATAATTGAGCTAATAAATTGTGTCTATTCAAAAGTTCTTTGTACCACTTGTTATCCCCAAAAAATTTTGCTTGAAGCATCAGACACTGAAGATCCTCTAATTCACACATTGGATTATATTCTTTAGCAAATTCTTTTTCAATAACGATAACCTTAAAGTCATTTTTAAGGAAACAGCCAACTTGTAAAGTATGAGAACGCTGGTCTAGTACAATACCTAGACAATTATCAGGAACTTTACCAATTTCATTTGGAATATATACCCATTTCATATCCATTACCCCCGAAATTTAATCACTTGTTTTCGTAGCTCCACAAAGGAGTAAACCGTAGATTGCTGGTCCGCTTACAAAAGTAGCAATTAAAAAACAAAGGTAGTAACTTTATTATAATGTAAAGAAATCATAGTTACCATCTAATATTTTATCGAGATTTGAAAATCAAAATTCTAAGAGATAAAGGTATATGGCTCCCCATTACCCATGGGTTTATTCTTTGTAAGCTACTCTGTTCAAGACTACTGCGTATAATTTGTCTAAAGCCACTTTCTACACTTCAAAACTGCTAAAAAAAAGGACCGCTTCTACGCCAATGAAGGCCAAAGCAGTCATATCCATAGCATTACATTTATCCTTATGTAGAAACAATTGTGTCCTCTTCTCGTTCAAGCAAAGCGTTTTTCATCTCTTTAATCACTGTTTGGCCCGGAGGCAAAATATAGTTTGACTGCATGGTGCCCGAAGCTATTTCATAGGCCATAGCTTCTAGTGGTGTGACAACTATGTGGTTGTCTTCTTTAAGCTGGCTTACATTGCGCTGAACGACTTTTTTTGTCCACATTAAACGATTCATATTTGGAAAAAACATGACAGGATTTGGAGAAGCTAGAATGGTAGAAGTTAGTAAGTTTTGGGCAATTCCATTGGCTGCTTGCCCGATGACATTTGCCGTAGCCGGCAAGATGATAAACAGATCAGCCCATCGAGCTAACTCAACGTGGTTCATTTTTTTCTCAAGACCAAGATCTTCATCTATAAAAACTTCATCACAGAAAAGCAAGATTGTAGATGGAGCGATGAGCTTAGTGGCCGATTCTGTCATGATCACCTTTACCTCTTTAAAAATGTTGCGAAACACGCCAAGATAATCAGACAATCCCAAAACGGCACTGGAACCTGATAACCCGACTAACAGTTTCTTATCCTTAAGAAATGGATCGTTCATAATCTTAGTCCCTCCTTTTTAGGCAAGTAAAAATGGTTGATCCCATATAGGCTCTTGTTTGCTGCTTGCAGAGAGTAGAGCAAGACCAATTCCTGCCGCTCCTTCAAGTGCACCTGCCTTATTAAGCCCTACTCTTTCACCATCTCTTGGTTCTATATCCTGATATCCAAAGGGAACTGAAGGGTTATAATTATTTACTAAGGTCTCTGTTAAATACTCTATATATGGTTGATAACGTCCATCACCTGCAACCATATCCATACGCATCGTCATTTGTAAAAGTCCAGCTTTTCCATGACAAAAAGTATCTGAGTAGAGATTCCAATCGCTTACGGGTCGTTTGAAAATATGATCGTAGGCTTGAAAAGCCAGATTACAATAGGATGAATCTTGTAAAGCTTCACCAGCTAAATAGAGTGAATGTGCTACTCCTGGTGTACCATAGCACCATGCATCGCGCCGGAATGATGATTGGGAACGAAATCCACTCTCTAGCTCATCCTCCAAACTAACTCTGTCTCTCCACATAATCCCGTACTCATCTGTTTCCTTCCACTGCATCAGCCATTCAGCTATTCTATGAATCGCGTCCCGCTGACCAGTCACTTCTATTCCTTCTCGCATAGAAAGTGATAATAATGCTAATGGTCCAGGAATTCCATGGGCAAAACCTAGGTTAAAGTTACCTTTTGAGTACATTTCTTTGTCTTTATCTAAATATTGCATCTCTTGAGTCAAGTACCACCCTGGTATCTTTCTACCACCTTCCCATTCTATAGGCTGACTTAAGTAAACCAGATATCGCAATACGTCCTGTAAGGTAGAGTAAAGTTCATTAATTTGTTTACTTGCTAGTAGATATCGCCCAATTCCTGAAACACCATTAATGACGTCATAGATATGAGGATTACTGCCCCCTCTTTTTTTATGGAGAGTATATTCATCTTCAATCATGGCCACGGTTCTTTTAGCTAATAATTGATCCAATTGTCCGAGAAAGCGTTGATACCGCTTCCGATTGTGTGAAGCTGACAACGTAGCAAAGCTTATCCCTGCTAATCCACCGAACATGGACTCACTTGAAACACCTATCGCCTTAATTTTTTCTTGTAAAGCAAGAAGATGTTCATGTGCAACAATATCCCATCCTTCTTCAGGAAAGTGTCGGTCCAGTTCAGCAAAAAAGAGAATTGTACCAGGATATCCGTGGGAAAGACTAGTGGATCCCCAAGGATATTGAGGTATCTCACCTATGGTACTTATGTTATCTTCGTGCAACACGACTTTCTCTACTTGAATGGGGTCTCTCAGCTTCTCGGCTATCTTGAGTGCAATTGAAAAAGCTTGTGTGCTTAACTCCTCTTTTTTTATCCCTTTCCATACGTTCTTATTACCCATCACCATTTTATTTAACTCCATATTTGCCTCCTTCTTTCTTATACTTGTCCGACCATATTACTCGCAGTGTCATCTGTTTCCTCAAGATAAAAAGAAGCTTGCGTATGAAATAAAGAAGCATAGACACCATTTTCTGCAATCAGCTCTTTATGCGTACCTGATTCAATTATCTCACCTTGTTTTAGGACAAGAATCTGATTGGCATATCGTACAGTAGAGAATCGATGGGAAATAAATAATCCCATTTTATTCTTCGATAGTTCACGGAACTTAGTGAATACTTCTTGTTCTGCTTGAGGATCTAGTGCAGCTGTTGGTTCATCAAGAATGTATAAATCAGCATCACGCATATAAGCTCGAGAGATGGCAATACGCTGCCATTGACCACCTGAAATCTGATAACCGTCCATAAATAATTTACCTAGCTGTGTATTCAATTGTTGGGGAAAACGCTTAATCATCTCATCTGCTCCCGCTAGTTTGCTTGCTTCTACAATTGCCACTTCGTCATCAGCCTTTAGATAGTTTCCCAATCCAATGTTTTCTTTGACTTGCATTTCATATTTAATAAAATCTTGAAACAAAGCACTAATTTTATGACGCCATTCATCTTCTTCATAATGGTGAATCGGTATGCCATCAAATAAAATTTCTCCTTCTGTCGGTTGATACAGCTGGGTAATTAATTTTACGATTGTCGATTTTCCTGATCCGTTTTCCCCTACTAATGCAAGTGTTTCTCCTGAACGAATTGTGAAGCTTACATTTCGCAACGCATAGGAACCCACGCCCTTATATTTGAACGATACATTACGAAATTCTAGACCCGATGGGATCTTCTCAAAAGAAAGGCTTTCTTCAGTGTTTTTTTGTTTTTCCTCTGATACACCTAGAAAATGAAATAACTGACTGATATATAGATTGTTTTGATACATGTTAAAGATTGTTTGCATAAGATCTGTGGAGGTTGATTGGGTGTAAGAAATCGCTTGAATAAATGCGAGTAAGCTACCAACTGCAATGGTACCAAGCATCATTTCCCATACTACATACGACTGCATACTAACTACTGCGATGAGTGTAATAACCTGATACCCAAGTGCCACTTTCGTCCGTTTAATTACTATTGCTTTGTCTTGATTGAAGAACTGTTCGTAATATTTACTATATTTATTGACTAAAAACTTGCCGAGTTGAAAGATTTTTATTTCTTTTACTGATGAATCATTGGTTAATAAATTCATCAGGTAATATTGCTTACGTCGGTCCGAAGCGCGGTTGTGGTCAATCATGAATTCTTCTTGTCCTAATTTAATAAAAGAAAATGTGGAACAGATAGGCAACAAGAGCAAAATAAGAGCCAACCACCACTTCCAAGTGATCAGCACAGCAGAAACAGATAGTAAAGTAATCACACTACTAATGACATTCATTACCTGTTGAAATAACTGATAGGGGCGATATGTTGAATCTTGCTTTGCCCGTTGCATTTGATCGTAGATTGCAGCATCCTCAAAGCTAGAATAAGGAAGTCGTGTAGCTTTTTTCATGATCAACATGTTCACATGATTGGATAGTAATTCTTGATACAAAGTTTTATAAACCAAGTCAACATATTTGATCATATCGCGTATTACGGCTAGGAATGCGAAGGAACCAAACGCGATGATAAGCGGATACATTTCCCCCCCTATTGAAACTACTACTGCCGAATTTATCAAAGATTGTGTGGCTAAAATTACTCCCACAGGAATCAGGCTACTAATAATCGTCAAAATCATAACAATCGCAAAATAGCGAGGATGTGTTTGATAGAGCAAACGAAAAATACTAGGCCATTGGGAGAAGGAAGCAAATACATTTCGAATCGTTTCCAATTTATTACTGGTTTCCTTAAATGGAGTTACCAACATTTTCCCTCCAGTGAAGCTGGCTGTGTAAAGTATGACGCACAAACGCCATTGCTTTCTCTTCCATCTCTCTGTTTACTCCAAAAATTCGATTGCAATGCAGATGAATTAAACTACCTAAAATCGTCGCTGGCGAATTCCAGAGAGACTTGTTTTGTTCTCCTTCTGATACAAGTTTCCCAAAAGTAGTCAATGCATCAGTTCTCAAGTAAAAAGCTTCACGAATTTCCTCTCCGCTCGGATGACTACGCAATCCTTGCCAATCGTTCCGCGGATCAGCAAGAGTAAGTAAGGTTTTGCGCCATTTTCGAAACTCTGCTCTATGAGCATCCTTTTTAACAACCTGTTCCATCCATTCGAATTGCTGTTCAAAACTAAGTCCAAACCTAGTCATGATATCAATAATACTAATTGTTGCTAAAACATAGTCAGGAAGATTCGTTTGCTTGTAACGTAGTAATTCCAAAAGCTTCACTGTCGTCTGACTATCTCTGGAAAATACTCGTTCGGCATCTGCCATAATAGTTGGACCACCGTATCTTTCTATCTCACGATCATAGGTATCAATGACCATTCTTTGAATAAAGCCTTTCCTCTGACATTCTTGAATCCAACGATAAAGCTCTGGCAAAATCTCCTGTAGTAGTTTCTCGGGATTACCATGAAATCGCAGACGAATATGGTGATCAGGGTCAAGATATCTCATGAAAAACCATTCTTCAGCCGCTCCTTTTTGAACCATTGAGTCAGCAAACGCTCGAATCTCATCAACGATGAAATCATTCTGCCGATACTGGCCCCCATATAGTTTAATAAACAGCCAGTCACTTCCAGGAAATCTTATGTATTGTTCCTTGGAAAGAACTTTAGTTTTTCTATAGGAGGTAAGGTTCATCTTCTGTAGTTCTTTTTTCTTGATAAGTGGAACTACACATTCCATTGTGAAATGCCCTTCTGGTCCATTGACCCAATACTCATCTACTCCCCCGATTTTTTCACGGAATTGAATACTTTTTGACTTGAACAATTCAGAACGTATTTCTTCAACATGATAGGAATTATCCAAATCTAATAAAATACGATTGTCGCCAAAAGCCATATACACATATCGTGGTATATCCCATTCCCTTCTCCATTTAGAAAAAGCATCATACCAGAGCTGGTCGGCTTTCGGATTTTCTTTTAATCCTAGAGAAGAAGGCATCATATTCCATATAGCAGGAGATAAGATCGTTTTTCCATAACGAACACGTGGTAAGTATGGTGAACCTTCCATATTACCCCAAGAAAATGGTTGCCAGTTCCGTACATTCTCTAAAGAAACCTCTCGTAAAAATCGATAAACGTTTGGAGAATTCCTGAAATTAAGCATGTTATCCGATGAAATAATAATTTTCTTCCCATGTTTGCGGGATTTGAGATACATATGTTCCACTGTTGCACATACCACAATATCTTCAAGGAGAAGGGAGTGTGTAGCCTTCTCTGAAGAATTTGTCCCAATAGACAGTTCGTATTCACTTAGGGATGGATGCAACATAATGTTGGCCATACGTCCTGCTGCTGGTAAATAAACAGCATCGACCATTATTACATCTTCCAATCGGCCCTGTACTTGCTTATGAACCTGTTCGTGTTTTTCTATCGCTTCCGTTCCAAGGATATCAAGGAATCTTCCAAATGATTGACCTACTTTAGATGAACCAGGCATAGCTCCCACTTCAAGTAGATATTCTCCTTTATCGATCGCTTCCTGTGAAGATGCAATTACCTCCACATACATTTCCAAGGAATCCGGTGCGTATTTGGGATTTACTGGATCGATATCTAACTGTTCGAGTAGATCATTCGTAATCTCTATTTCCCTTTTTTTGGTTGCAATCGCTTGAATTACTTTTCTCATCACAATGGCTTCACGCTGGTCAGAATACTTGGGAGGCGATACTATTTCTCTTCGAGTACTGGATGGGAACATATATCCTGCTGGCGCTCCTAAACCAATTTCCTCACTAAGAAGTTCTAAGACTGGTATTTCTCTTGAAGTTCCATATCTCTCTAAAAAGTCCTTATGATAGCTTCGGAGATGAGTCGCTCCTCGCTGTACAAAAGACAATCGCCAAAGACATTCCGCCACCTTGGCTACTTCTTCCCCAATTCCATTGTGTAAACATACTTTGTTACTGGCTAAGTGAAAGTCTACTTGTATGGGCGTATCACTCGCTTCTATAGCCTTCATCCTAGCAAGTAATTCTTGATAAGCTTGTATACCCTTTCCTATAGGCAGCTCGTCATATCGTTTCATCTCTTCTTGAATGTAAGCTAGTTCCATAAATATATCCTGTACACCATCTAGTAACTTAAGGCGTGCCATCACATAATCAAATGGATTTGCTATTGTGAGTGGTGGACGTAATTCACTAATTAAAAACTCTTGAGAAAATAATTGCCATAATAGTCCGGTTACCCTTTGTTCCCCCGCCTCTGGGTATTTTTCTATCAACCTAGCAATTAATTCTTCAAATAGAATCGGATGCTCTGCCAGAGCAAACACGTTGTATACAACTTCTGTCGCACGGATTGAAATCCTCTCTTTTTGCATACCATCTAACCGTTTAATTTGACCATATTCAGTGGCAAGAGCAAGTTCAATTCGTCCTCCTACCTGTAATGAAGCATGGTTTTTTTGGACTTTCAGCTGTTTTACCACATCAAGTCTTTGTTCCAATTTTTTTATAATTGCAAGCAACCATTCCATATCTGGACGTGTACGTTTTTTGTTATAATCACAACTTCCTAATAAAAAATCTGTCTTGTCAGTTAACGATCCCAAAGCTACACCAGCGAATAAACCATATGGAGTAGCACGGGTACTCATTCTTAGAAAATAACGAATAAAGCTAGATAGAGTTTGTTTGGTCTTTCGAGAAGTGGGGTCATCTTCTAGATTAGGCAATGCTGCGTACAATGATGGGCTAGAGATAAGAATGGCTTCTCTCACTTTCTCGTCCCTCGCATACTCCTTTATAGCAGTAAGATAATCATTCATTTGATTTAATTCATAGAAATTTTCTAGTGGAAACAGTGGTAACCGTAGCATAAAAAAATCTGCTGCTGTAAATAGGTTTTCCTCTTTATTAGTTTTAGCATATTTAGTAGGTAACTTTTTCTCAATTTGCTTGGCCATTCATACCCCTCTTTCCTGAAATATAAAGGAAGAACATCGCTTATCGCGATGCTCCTCCCCCAAGTCTTATTAGCAGCAGTTGCTTTTGCACCAAGTAGATGAGCAAAATGTTGTACATATGAGGTCGCTCACTACTGAGTCCCCTTGAGCTTGACTTGCTTCTTTCACCTGTACATCCAAATCGAATAGATCATCTTTTTTCATTTTTTGTTCCTCCTCTTATTATTTTGTTCGTAGCCATAACTAAACTTATTTCCAACATTTGGCTACATTTACAATTAAATGATATAAAAGAAATGAATTTTAGTAAAGTATATTCATCTAAAAAATATAAATTTTCACAAATTATACATTAAATAGTAAATAAATTTCCAAATATTGCTCACAAAAGGGCACAGTTTTAGAGATGTTCTACAAGAATCTGGTGATTGTATTCGCCTTCACTAAAAAAACAAGCGTTTGTTCTTCCTCATTTCAGACTGATTGGTCTCAATAGTATATGATTTGATCATTTATTCTAATTCAATTCTCTTGTAGTTTAAAGTAGTAAATTCCATTACAATGTTGGTAAGAATCTGTATTTCATAGGTTTCTAAGATAAAAGTTTTTTCCTTGTTCTTCTGACAATTTACTTTTTACCTTTCTATAAACTGTTATCTTAATTTATTCCACCTTATGAACTCTTTTTCTCTTTAAAGAAGAAAAATAAAAAAGATGACTACATGTGTACGAATACCACATAGTCATCTTCAGTAGTAGAATATAGTAATTGTTAAGCTACTCTGTTCAAGATTATTGCGTATAATGTCTAAAAGCCACTTTCTACTCTTTGGTAGTTAATATAAAAATAATGGCTAGGTTAGTTGCGATAAGAGTAGTAAGTAGCACTGTCTCTTTATCTGAACTACTAAAATGAAATAATCCAATCACATTAAGTAATATGAAAGTGACAACGACAATTCCGCAAAGATAGTATAGAAATTTCACAGAAGACTCACTCCTCCTAGAAATTAGAGCGCTTTACAACTATACTCCAAAAAGTTTAATGACACAATAATCGAAATGTATTGAATTATAGAGATAACGCTCTTCCTTTGCTTGTTTTAAACATTCTATTAGGTTTTTCATCGTAGCTAATACTCATTCCACTACCAGTTAAATTTACTCCCGAGATACTAAATGAAGTAGACCATTTGTAATTTAACCAGTTATGCTCAAAGTCCATGAAAAGCTTTGGTCTTTCTGAAGATTTCCTTGGTTTAAAGTAAGTAGAAGCTCTTCCCCATGCTGTATCATGCACAATATGGGTTGGATGATGTATATCGTCCGTCTCATAAACATAATCTCGTACATTCCATATAACACCATGAAGATTTTCGTATTTCTTTGTAATGGTGTTTCCTTCTGATTTTCCGTCTTCATCATATCCACTGTTTATCTTCTGCAAAACTCTACCTGATCTTTTCTCAACGACGTATTGCTGCGATCTGCAAAAGGATCGAATGTAGTTTAACGGCTCTGTGCTTCTCATGGCTACAAAGTCTTTTCCATCACCGTAAATGTCCCAATCATCAGGATCTATGAACTCCCACTCCGCACTGAATTTGTACATTTTGTCTTCTTTTATATATTGTATTTTGTAATCAGTCAGTTCTAGACTACCTTCTTCAGAATATGGCACAATTTCTTTTACCTCTTCAGGAGTTAAGTCTACCCATCCTTGCTTCTTTGATAAGTTATCTAGTTTCTTTTTGAGTCTGGCAGCACTTTCCTTTTTTATGAGATCAAGCTCATCATCTGAGGATAAAGATATATTTAAACTTTGCTTTTTCCCCTGTTTTTCGATGTACTTTTCCACTTCTTCGTTAAACCTATTTCTCTCATCCTCAATAATTTCATTTTCTTCATCTTGATATTTCTGTGCTTTTTCAGCTAATTTTTCTTTCTCATCGGCATTTAAAGAATGCTCATCAGATACGATGTCATTTTCTAAGTCGTTGCTCCGCTCTGCTAAAACGTTATGATTATTTTGGATCATAAGTAGTGAAGCAAGTGCTAATGTAGCAACAGGAAGAAACTTTCGTTTCAATATGATCACTCCTCTCAATTTTTACCATTTAAATATACCATTAATTGTAATTTATGTAAATTAATAAAATTAACACAGATACTCTAAATAGTAAACAAGTTTAAACTGTGTAAATGGTCATTCTTATATAACTATGTTTATCTATTAATGTGAGTTGGTTTACCATAGAACGCTTTACACAATTGACATAATATCCTACATGAGGGCTTTCTTATAGAAGCTCTAAAACGGTAAAAGGTGTAGCATAAGCTACACCTTTCATAAGTTATTTTAAATACAATCTACAATGTTTCTTTAGTCTTGCACGTGACTGTATATCCTAATCCCCCCCAGGTATTTGCTACTTCAGGAATTTTCCCAGTTTCTTTACAATCTTGGGATTGCACTTCTGCAAACTTGTAGTTTCTAGCATGTAGAAGACACAAAAAAATAAAGCAACCAATTACTAAGATTATAATCAACAGGTGGTAGAACATTTTTTTCCTCTTACTAATTATTGTGGAATTTTGCATTAAACATCAAATCCAATCCCATAAAAAGTTACTTCCGGAATCCTCACTGCATCTTAGATTTTATGTGAGCTAGTCAACCAAATCATAAAGATTTTTCAAAGTATAGGTTACAAAGAGATAGTTTCCGCTACTATAATACGTAAACACCAAGAATACAGGAAGCACATCCTTTTATATTAAGTGCGGTAAAAATAGGATCTATTTAACTTTTTGTTTGTTTGTCCCATCTGTTTTAACACGATGAAGATTTACTTTTTGCCCCCCCTCCCAGTAAAAAATCCATCCTTGAGTTATGTTAAGATGTTCAACAGTATCTTCTAGAATCTTTGTTCTGTTGGTCCCATCTA
>NZ_JAPTNK010000036.1:0-12479 GCF_026891775.1 Brevibacillus halotolerans | reverse complement strand
AAGCTCACAAATTTTCATAGTTTCATCTCCTTATTTATGGTCAAAAAATAAAAAAAGCCCTATGCTAACCATAAACCTATTGCTGGTTTCATGGCTCACATAGAGCTTTGTTATTCTGGAATAAGCTGCATACAAGCGGCATTGAATTAAACTAAAATATCATGTTTCTAGTATATTTCAATTAATAAAAAACTAAAAGTAATAGTTAATTTAATAGTATTTTACCTTTATCTAATAAGTGGACTAATAAATTGTATCTAACTAACAGTTCTTTATACCATTCGTAATCCCCTAGAAATGTGGCTTGAAGCATAAGACACTGAAGATCCTCTAATTCACACTTTGGATCATATTCTTTAGCAAATTCTTTTTCAATAACGATAACCTTAAAGTCATTTTTAAGGAAACAGCCAACTTGTAAAGTATAAGAACGCTGGTCTAGTACAATACCTAAACAATTATCAGGAACTTCACCGACCGCATCTGGAATATATACCCATTTCATATCCATACATTACCCCCGAAAATTAATCACTTTTTTTCGTAGCTCCACAAAGGAGTAACCCGTAGATTGCTGGTCCGCTTACAAAAGTAGCAATTAAAAACAAAGGTAGTAATCTTATTATAATGTAAAGAATTCATCGTTACCATCTAATATTTTATTGAGATTTGAAAGGTCAAAGGTTGATAGAAAAAACTCAAATGATAAACGCCTTTATTTTGGATTCGGGCGTTAGATTTATACCCATTAACTTATAGTAAAACAACACAATACACTATCCCAATAACATGGCAGTTTTAATAAGTTAGTGGTGTTCAATTCCCTGTAATTAAATATTGATTATCCTTTTACTAATTTAAATTCTACATCCACCTTATTTTTCTATTTTGATTTGGGGGAATGTAAGTTCTTCTTACAGGTGACCACAGATACTCGTTCAGTTTCTTATCTTCGTGATACTGACGTAACATCTCTGCGTATTACGGTAAAAGTGAATCCAAGAATTTAGTAATCTATCATCTTTTTATATATACATTTTTTTACTAAAGGATATATTTTTTCGTTTAATGCTAAAAATTCCCATGTAATCTTCCGATATATTATTTGGGTATATTTGTATATCCACTATTATTTCAGAAAATATTGGGAGGATGACCATGGTATCAGTTTCTAGTGCTTCAAATTCTTACAGGCAAAATATGAACAGTTCAAGAGAAGTAATGGCTTTGAGAAATCAACAAGAGCAACGTAACAATGATCATCTGCAGGGTAATATTCAAAACGATAGGATACAAATATCTAAAGAAGGTAAACAATTATATCTAGCTAGCGCTTCAGCTAGTTCTAATTCATGGTGGGATGATTTAAAAGATACAGCCTCTGATTGGATTGATTCTAGTAAGAGATGGCTAGTTGATGCTGGTAACTTTTTATTAGACGCTGCCAAAGCAGGACTGGACTTCTTAATTTTAGATGATGTAAAAACAATTTTTGATCCAAAAGCTAGTGATGCAGAGAAAGGATTCGCAATTCTCTCTCTATTCCCTGCAGGTAAGGGAGCAAAGGTCGGTAAAAAAACGTATGACCTACTGAAAAAATACGGTGATGATGTAATCGATCTTGCAAATGATGTCCTCAAAGGACGACAGAAGATTGGTAAATATTTTGTGAAATCTAGGATCGATGAAGATAGAGTTATCTTAAAAGAGACTGAAAAAGCTATGAAAAGCCCTATTATTCAAAGGGAAGCTAATAACTTGGTCGAAAAATACCTAAGAGGCCTAAACCCAAATAAAGGTTCAAGACCTTTATTTGGAAATGTACATGAACTTAGAGGAGAGGAAGGAGCAAGAGTATATTATAGAATGAAAGGAGATACTTTTGAGATTTTAGGGAAATCAGATAAACATAATCAGCAAACGGTAATTGATCGATTGAGAAAGCTTTATAATTAAATATTTGTAAAAGGGGTTCTATAGATGAAGATGAATCAATTAAAGAAACATCAGAAAAAAAACATTTGGATTAGATCAGAAATTGGTGAAGGAGAGTTTGATCCTTACGACGAAAATACAGATGTCATCGTAACCTTCCCGAATCGAACAAGATATGTTGCCTCATTCTTTACTTATAAAAACATTGAAAGTATAAGACAACATAATAAAGAATGCGGTGAAAATATGAGTGGACTATATTTCTGGTCAAGCGATATGGTGATAGTCGACAATATCAAAGCCGAGACGATTACATCCATTATCGATCAGTTAATCACAGAGGATAAATTCGAAAGTTTATTTACTAAAATTGAAGATGTATCCCCTGATTCTGACCATTTGTATGATGAAGGATTTTTTGATTTTTAAATTGATATTATGAAATGCACCCCTTTAAGTAACAGTGGAAAATCCCAATCGTTAATAAGAAATACAACATCGGACCTTTCAATTCTAGAAAAGACTTCATTAGCTACAGTCATATTGAAAGCTTTGAAGTTCAAGAATACAGTAGATAATAAGATACCCCCTCCTACACTGGTCAAGGCCCCGTTTAGTAGACAGTAAGAAAACCCCCGGCCGTTAGGCCGCTAACTGACGCCTAAATTCACTAGGCGTCAGTTTATTTAACTTCAGTTGAAGACGTTCTTCGTTGTAAAAATAAATGTAATTTTCAATTCTCCTTTGAGCATCTTGAAGATCTCGTATATCATAGGGATATAGGGCTTCAGTTTTCAAATGAGAAAAGAAGCTTTCTATCGAGGCATTGTCTAGGCAATTGCCCCGTCGGGACATGCTGATTTGGGCGCCAACCGTAGGCAGCATGTAGTGGTATGCATGGGACGTGTACTGGGAACCTTGGTCGCTGTGAACGATCAAACCAGTCACGTCTTTTTGCATTTCGAATGCTTTCCTAAAAGTCTCTAGAACAAGCTCATTGTCATTTCGAGTACTGATATGATAAGCGATAATCTCATGCGTACATAAATCTTTGATTGCAGAAAGGTAGATACGTTCTTCACCGATGCGATAATGGGTAACGTCAGTTACCCATTTTTGATTAGGCTCTTGAGCGGTAAAATCACGTTTGAGTAAATTATCTGCAATACGTCCATCCGATACCTTTGCTTGATGGACAGTCATATAGGAACGTTTACGGCGAATGATGGATTTGAGTCCCAGATTTTGCATGATGCGTAATACTTTCTTATGATTAACCCTACAACCAAATTGGCGTAACAGTTCGGCCTGAATTCGGCGATATCCATATATTCCTTTTCTTTGTTCATAGATCGTTCTGATCCGTTTTTTCATCAATTTATCCCTATACAAGTTTCTAGTAGAGAGGTATTTGTAATAGCCACTTCTCGAAACTCCTAACACCTTACAAACCTGAGTAATTGGATATATTGTAGACAAAATCTCCACAATCCGATACTTCTTCCTTACACCTCCCGCATCCAGATTTCCAAACACTTTTTTAGGATTTCATTCTCGCGCTTCAGTTTTTGGACATATCTATCCTGATCAATATAGGCCTCACGACGTCCGCGTCGATCTAGAAGTCCAAACTCACCCTGTTGTCTGTTCTTTCTCATCCACTTTTTTATGCGATCTTTGTCCTGAATTTCCAAATGCTCTACAATTGTTTATACGTCCACTTTTCCTCAATGTGTAAACGAATAGCTTCCATTTTCAATGATTCTGGATAACTTTTAAATTTTTGTCCTTTAACCGCCATTAAAAAATACACCCCCTAAAGTCATCGGATAACCTTGGGGCTTTTTCCAATGTCTACTTTAAGGGGTGCACTTCAGAGTGAATCGGGGTGTTTATATAATATTTTTTATTTAAATGGTTCTTTTATATTAGTAAGCATTCACTTTGTGTTCTCTTTTTACACCATTTGGATAACGTTCTGTTATCCATCCAGTGTTAGGGGCATCTGGATCTACTTGTAGATACCACGTCAAATTAGGTGCTTCACCTCTTGAATACACATGATACCCTCTAGTTTCTGATGTATAAAAAACATTTTTTGAATCTGAATATAACCGAACTGGAGGTCCTCCTTTAACTGCATCAACAGCAGGTTTAATCAATAAGACTTGAGAGTTTGTTTCCTTTACAGTGTTAACATCAGTAGCTGCAAAGGTAGGAACAGCTAAAGCTACAGTAAGAACTGCAAAAGTAGATAATGATACTAAAGATTTCTTCACTCTAAATCACCTCATACTTTTATTTGTAAATAAATTACATTTTTATAATGAAATAGAATCTTTTTCTAGTAAATAATATCATAATGAAATAGCAACAATTTATTATTTAATCAAATAATTATATAAATGTTAAATAGTTTTGAATCAGTTATTCTATTCTAATTCACCTTAAATTTTCCTTCCATTCACTTCAAGAGACTTGGTAATTTCATCTCTTATCTGATCCAACGTTTGGGAGCATCTACACATTGAGCAGTTGTTATATTGAAAGTCGGCGATACTGTTACGGTATTCCTTTTGCTTGTACAAACGTCATTTCTTGCTATAGAAGCGTTCGCCCACATGATAGACTGCTCTAAATTAGTCATGGCTAGGATTTCTCACGACTATTAGGACATAATTCCTCAATCAAATAGGCCAACTGTTTTGCTTTCTCACGTAACGCTGTATATTTCTCTGGCTGCCCTTCTTTTGGAGAATGATACATAAAGGTATTTTCGATTTGTTGATTCAAGGTAATTCCTCCTACAGAATAAATTTAGAGATATTAACGTTTGCGAATTAGTCTAGGTTCCCAGTTATCCATTTTCTCTCTAACTCGATTCATCCGTTCCTGCGTTTCTTCAAATTCACTTTCGAACTTATTAATTTCCTTTTTCAGTTCATCTCCAATTGCTTTTATGACTCCGTTAACATCAGCACCTGTATCCACAGTTATATGCGCCACATTAATCACCCCTTCATGAAAAAAAGCCACCCGGTTATCGAGTAGCTCTATTCCTATTTGAGTTTAATTTATATACTCTGTGTATACATTGTAATCTTGTCTAATATCCGTGTTTATTGCCCTAGAATCGACACATATATAGTATTTTTTCCCTGCTTCAACCTCAAATTGTAAAACCTCTCCTGGATCATTTGTAGATGCTATCTTACTTGGGCGTTTCCCTTTTCTCTCTTCATACACTTCTACATCAATAATATTTCTATACCCTTTACTATAAGCAAAGACTAAACTAACTTTACCCGAGCGCGTAGGGGTAAATGTATACCAATCATGATCATCATCCTCAGGTACTTCCCCGTTTATTTGACCACCGATCATATATGAATTGGCTTGTTCCATGGTATCATTTGGTTCGCGATCATAGAATATCGCTGCCAACGTATTTACTTCTGTTGCTTCTGCAATTTCTGTTGCTTCAATTTTCTCTGTAGCCAATGCGGATGAGGAAATACTTGTAACTAGAGCTAATGTTAAAAGACTAAAAATTACTTTTTTCAATTAAAGCACCTCCAAGTATTTTATATGTAAATATATACCAAATATATATTTTTTTACAACATTTTGCAATGTATTGATATTTTTTGATATACTTTAATTTTCGTATCTTTCATGCATCAATCTACAACATTTGATGGATTTAGGTAGCTACTGTGTTTGATTAAGTCTTTGCTCTAGCTTTAATTTAAGATCGTAATGACCTGAATCATCCTCATAAGTTGCAAATTCGTAGTTTTGATAATCAAGAGAGCTAATGATTAATTCAATTTCTTTATCGCTTAAAGAAACACTTTTCAATTCAGCACCTCCCATCGTTTTACCCTTCTACATATAGGTGGCTTTTGCATGACAAAAAAAGCTACTCAGTAATAAGTGAGTAGCTTTGGTATCCGATAAATATTCAAACATATCTTATTCTTCTTTTACCCAAACCGTATACCAATGAGTATCTGTAGTATACTGCTTATCAATATGCGAAAATTTGTATTGCTCGCCACTATACGTGATATAAGTACCTACAAAATCACTTTCAGAATAATCTTTCTTAGGATACTTAAAACCGACAGCATTACATTCTTTGCAGTATTTATTAGGTTGAACGGAAGACACTACATTACCTTGAGCTAATGCTGGAACCGCCATAGTTAGTATTGCTACCGTACTTCTACGTTAAAAAAAATATAAGACAATCCCCTTGAAACAACAGACTCCTGATTTAAACATAATCATACGTGAAAACTCATAAAATTTTAGAGGGGCAAATATGGCCCCTCTTTTTCATTAGAAATATGAGTAATAAGACAATGAACCATAACCAAAATCGGAAATATCATAATGTCTTTCCTAGATAATTACCATAACCCTCTTTAATTAAGCCACGGCGTAACTTTTGATTAGCACTCTCTGAAATATAGTCCAAAATGACACTTAAACGATCTTGGTCTGGTAAGCGTTCCCGATCATGAGACTTAAGATATTCGTCTTCTAGTTCCCTTATTTTAGCGAATATAGACCGCTCATCTACAAACCTGTAGGTCTGAACCATATGATCGAAAATAAAAGCTAGACCTTGAGTTGTAATGATACCGAACCTTTTGCAATAATCTTCTGCACGATCAACATACTGCATACCAGCATCCTCTTGATACTTTTGATTGTTTCGACTTCTACCCATGTCCTGAAAAGGAATTTTCCACTCGGGTACTACTCCTCCACCCCGTAAGGAGATACTCGTTCCCCACCTGACTTGATCCTCTTTTCTATATTCAAAAACTACTTTCTTGAGTATGGTTGCCTTTTCTTTCCCAAAAATAGATGTAAACTCTGATTCATGATATCTATTATAATTTTTAAGCACAGGCTGTAGAGTTGCTTGGCCAAAGTTAAACTGAAGAATCCCAAAAGACAGTCCTTGTCTATCAAAATTACCAGTCACAGTAGAAAAGCCATCGTGTCCTTCCAAAAAAACCAGTGTGTACCAAAAGGTCTCTGACTAATGAACTTGCAATTGCCATTACTTCACGCCCTTTATTATATTTTGGTAGCAAAAAAGCCCACCATACAGGGAGTGAGTTAGTTATGAACTCACTCCCTGTATACTAGGCATAAAAAAAGCTACCCGGTTATCGAGTAGCTCTATTCGTTTATTGAGTTTATTTTATATACTCTGTGTATACATTGTAATCATGTCTTAAATCCGAGTTTCTAACATAAGGATATACATTTATATAATATTTTTTTCCTACTTCAACATCAAATTGTAAAACCTCTCCTGGGATTTCTGTTTGAACTATAGGCGTTTTCGGTCTGTTCCATGTAGATACACGTAATTTAAGAATATTCTTAAAACCTTTACTATAAGCAAAGACTAAACTAACTTTACCCGAGCGCGTAGGGGTAAATGTATACCAGTCATCTCTATCTCTAACCTTATCCGTCAATTCCCCGTTTATTTGCCCACCTATCATATATGGATTGGCTTGTTCCGGGTCATCATTTGGTTCACGATCATAGAATATCGCTGCCAACGTATTTACTTCTGTCGCTTCTGCTACTTCTGTTGCTCCAATTTTTTCTGTAGCCAATGCGGATGAGGAAATACTTGTAACTAGAGCTAATGTTAAAAGACTAAAAATTACTTTTTTCAATTAAAGCACCTCCAAGTATTTTATATGCAAACATACCAAATATATACTTTTTTACAATATTTTTCAATATATTGATATTTTTTAATATATTTTAATTTTTATATCTTTCATGCATCAATCTACAACATTTGATGGATATAGGTAGCTACTGTGTTTGTTTAAGTCTTACTCTAGCTTTAATTTAAGATCGTAATGACCTGAATCATCCTCATAAGTTGCAAATTCGTAGTTTTGATAATCAAGAGCGCTAATGATTAATTCAATTTCTTTATCACTTAAAGAAACACTTTTCAATTCAGTACCTCCCATCGTATTACCCTTCTACTTATAGGTGGCATTTGCATGACAAAAAAGCCACTCATCAAGAGTGAAGTGCACCCCTTAAAGTAGACATTGGAAAAAGCCCCAAGGTTATCCGAGGGACTGACCCCCGTTTGTAGGACAGGGATCAAAACACTTTACACGTTTAAGTAGCTAGTCGTCGGAATTCAACCGGTGACTGGTTGTTTAGTTTTGTTTGAATGAATTGAGTTTATAATAAGAGATATATTCTCGAACGGTCTGTTCAACGATTGCCGTCGTTGTACAGATTAATCCTTCAAGGATGAACGTTTCCGACTTGAGGCAGGCGTGAACGATTCAATCGGGGCGTTATCAGCAGATTTTCCCTTCCGGGTTTTTGAGTGACGTATGCATTTTCTAACGCATGTAAAACTAACCTTACTGTCATATTCTGAGAAAACTCCTTCTCCAAAAGGAGTAAATTCTTTCACCCATTTATAAATGGTTACTTCTAATATGCCATATTCGCTAGATAAATCCTTTACCTTGTGACCAGAATGATAAAGCTCTACAATTGTTCTTTAAAATCTTCATTGTATTTTTGTTTGTACTATTTTGTTCATCCGTACTGATCTCCTATAAGTTCATTGTAAGAACTTAACTAAGAGGTGTCCATGAAACTATACTAACTCCAGTTTTCAAAAAATGTTATTCAATATATTAATTAATCTTTTCTTTTCTGATTCATTACATGTTCTTGGATTATTATACCACCCAAGTTGAAGCGAAATAACGGAAACTGGGATGCAGGTGTTGAACGATACCTCGGATTTAGGGGAATAAAAAAGAACCGCAGTATAGAAGTCGACCTTCGGACTCTTAACTGCCGTTCTTCATGAGATTATGGACGCGAATGAATGGGCTGCGAATGAAAGACACTTTCGGATGACTTCGATGGATTTTAAAATCGTTTCCCGTCTTGCTGATGAAAGTAATTATTCATCCATTCTAAATCAGTGGTTCCTTGAAGCAACCAACCATCCGTGTATAGTTCTTCCTTCGAAATTGCTCCGAGCATATAATTCGAAATTGAGTGGAGATTTTGGTGAACTGCATACAGCTTGCGGAACAAATCGTTCGGCATAAAGTTTAATTGAAAGAAACCTGCTACCCCAATTGCTTTTACTTTGCTTTTCGGATCTTTCTCATACCTAGCTACTACCCGATGGTTCCCATCAATAACAATCTGGTCTCCAGTAAGAAAAAAATCAACAACAATAACCGGCATGTTATTGGTATAGGCGTATTCCAATCGACCCTTCTGAATATCCGTTCTTTTGGTAAATGGATATAATTCTTCTGCAGTCCCTTCGAATATTTGCCCAATCCCCTGCCAAAATACATGATCAATCGCTACCTTGGCTCTATTTATATCCCAAATTAGGGTGTAGCCACCTTTGCAATGTGAAAAATCAACCCTCTTTTCAAATAGTTCATGACCAAGCATCATGTACGCCATATTGTTATCTGCGGTATCAATTTTGCGTTTGTAGTATAATACCAGATCATCAAGTCCATCAAACTGGTTTACAATCTCTCTCCCTTGAAAGACTGTCCTATCGAGAAAACTCTTAAAAAAGTCTTCTAAGTCATGCATCTTCAAATTCTCTCACTCCTATCAGAATTCAAATAGTGGGTTCCTACAACCCCTTATTAGATAATTCTCCGAACTTCGCTACATATTCTGGTTTGACTTCTATATCACCTGATTCGGTCGATTTTGAAATATCTACCGTATTAAATATGAAATTATCATTTTTTTCAAACTGAACATATGGGATTGGCTATTTCTTCTCACCGTTAAGGAATCGTGTTAACTTTGGTAACAAAACTGCTCCTCTTTCATTGCCGTCTACCCCAAAATATCCTGCATACTCATCCTGAATGATTAGATACATGAGCTCATAAAGAGAAATATCAAATTGCTCTCCAACTGGTACTGTTCGATAGGTTATATCGTTTGCAAGATCAATACCTGTTTCATCATCCTTTTTAATGTCGATTACAGGGACTTGAATATCTTCATCAGATTTTAAAGTTACACCAATCTCTCTTGAAAAACCGCATTTATTTGGGTAACCTAACGAATGAACAAAATGCAAAGTACCAGACTTATTGCCCAATTTCTTCCTTTGATTCTTGTCTATTGAATCAATAATTCTGTCCCCTCTTTTTAGCAATTCCTCTTCACTCGTTGATCTATAATTTACTGAAACCCCTGATAACCCTAATTCTTCCTGAAGTGCAATTGTTATCCGTGTAGGTACTGAATAAGTATTGGTACCTCTACTTTCACTGTCCTTTTTACTCGGGCGATTTCTCCGCTTCCCATTAGGAACTAATGGAGCAAACCTCTCAAATCCTTGCTTGATCACCCACTTTCCATCAGGACTTTGTTCATCAATGTCTACCATTAGGGCTTTGATAGAACCTTCACCTTTTGCAAAGTTTATTGTTGGGGTTGGAAGTTTGACATCTTCCCTCTCACCATCCATAAATGCAACTAATTTTGGTGAGAAATATGCACCATTAGGATCATTGTTTGCTTCCAAAAAGCCAGCATATTCATCTCTTATTATTAAGAACATAAATTCGTAATAGGTTAGATAAAATTCCTTTCCTGCTTTTACTTCTCTAATTGAAATATCTTTTTCAACATCGATACCAGTTTCTTTGTTCTTCAAAACATCAATTACTGGAACACTGATATCTTCGCGAAACTAATACTACCCCAACAGGCTTGGATTTACCTTTATATCTAACTGACCCTAATGCCAGCAAGCGCTTGAAATGTAAAGTTCCAGACTTACTGCTGAGAAATTTACGCTCCTCAATAGTCATTGAAGCAGTAATTTCATTACCAACATTGATGACTTCCTCGTTTGCTGCAGTTATTTTGTAATAAGGATCGTCACTGTTATTGTCCTTTTTATCGTAATCAATCTTGAACCGTTTTTTTGACCAAGTTTTGGAACTTTTTTGCCCCTTACTCCTACGTAGTTTTTTATCATCGCTGCTCATTGAGGACATACTCTCTCCCTCCTTTTATTTCCATCTTATCAAATGTTTTTCTACTACAACAATACTGTTACCCAATTCATCTACTGATTAAGCAATAGAATGAGGATGCCTAGAACACTTGCTCATAAAATTAGCCGACCGTTGACGGTCGGCTCTGTCGTTTCGCCTATTCACTTTCTAATTGCTTGATTCGTTCGTTAATGATAAGGAGTTTATTGTATATCTCCATTCTTTCACTCCAGGTCAAGTTCTGGTGTGCTGCTTCTCTAACAAGCTCGTCACGTAGTGATACCAATGAGTGAACATCAACAATGTGTGATATTCTCCAGAAAAAATTCATTCCCAATGCTCCAACCCCTTTTGTAAGGTATATGGAGCGAACAAGATAAAACCATTACACCTAAACATCGGGATGTCGTTTTTTTATGTCGTTCTTCGAATCCATACGTTAAAGACGTTCAACTGGAACTAGATGGGTTACCTCTATGTAAAAAAGTAAGGTAATTAAAAACTGTCCGTTTGATTTCCTAAGTGGCTAGCTTGTTTTCGTAATTGGTTAAGAAAATTCCTTATGTCAGCGATAGTTTCTTTGCAAAAATCCCCAGATGATATTGTAATAAAATGAAATGAATCATAATCAACCGAATCAAAGGATGATAGAGCTTCTATAATTTTATTTTCATTTTTCATTCCTTCTAGAATTCCTAAATTATGTGCAAAACAGTTACGGATTAGATTATACTTCTTAATTCTATTCCATTCAGGACTTTGATCGGGAAATTCGATATTGCATACCTTTTTAAGATACTTTGCAGCTTTTTCAATTCCTTGACCAGTTAAATCATTATATTTGACTAGAATATCTTCTTGCCTCTCAAAATCTTTACACATTGTTACTAGTTGATGTTCAAAATAAGCATAGCAGGAAAGGAACACGGTTGCCCGTAAAATCGTTGGGAATTTAATATTCCAGTGAAAATATCCCTCTGTGGTAACTGGTTCCAAATCCTCCGATCTTGATTCTATGAATAATTCTACATTTTCGATATATTCTTCTAAGCTATTGAGTTCATCCATATATGATGAAACAATATGCACTTCACTAAAGAACCCCATATTCTACACCTCCTACATTATTTTATATAGTATATCGCTAATGGAAATTGTTGTTAAGAATTAAGTGTTATGAAATGCATTCATATTGAATGTATTGAGTAACATTCGCGTAAAAACGTCTCATTCCTTGATATACCTGGAATGAGACGTTTTTAATTTACTGGTTTTAAAGTTAGTGATTTGAACGTGACATGTTGAATCTATTTATTCGAAGTTGCTTTTATTTTTTGATCCCTATTTGGCAAAATTACCTTTACATATTCTACATGTGATCCAATCCCTAATAACTGAAGACATTTCACAATACCATCGTTTATTGCTTCATCAACCTTTTCAATATGGATGTATGGTTTT
>NZ_JAPTNK010000035.1:0-16403 GCF_026891775.1 Brevibacillus halotolerans | reverse complement strand
AAATAAAAATCAATAGACTCGAGTTGATAAAAGCACTCGATGGTTGCAACGTATTTAATGGTGGTAAAAATCCTCTCATTAAAATACAAATTCTTAACGATTCTACTGTCTCTCTTACGTCTGTTGAATCAGGAGTAGGGAGTGCTGAGGAAGTCATGGAGTGTACTAAATTGTCAGGAGACTCTATATCTATAAAATTAAATAGAAACTTTTTGTATAGAGCACTTAAAGCTTTGAATGAAAAAGAAGAGGTTATTATACGAATGGCAGGACCTTTGCTGCCAGTTGTTATTCAGTATGAGGATAGGGAAGATCATGTACAGCTTATGCTGCCCATGAGATAAATAAATTGTATTTTTGAACGGCTGTTCTGGAATATGGTGAAATATAGATGGATGATAATAAACTGGCAACTAATATTTCTCTTGGATCTGCTATCGCTGGCACTGTGTTCAATCTAATTCAACCGGCTGCCATCGCGGTAGGTATTGTTAGTTTGGTTACATCTTTATCAACAAATTTGCGAGGAGATCTTGAAAATAATATCGAGCA
Source organism: Brevibacillus halotolerans (assembly GCF_026891775.1). Lineage (NCBI taxonomy): Bacteria > Bacillati > Bacillota > Bacilli > Caryophanales > Paenibacillaceae > Brevibacillus > Brevibacillus halotolerans. The sequence goes on along the minus strand of NZ_JAPTNK010000035.1, from coordinate 15,851 downwards.
AGCGGTTAGAGACTTGCATAGAACTCGTCGTTTCATGAGAGATAATCGGCAATACACAAAGCTTGAGATCGAATTCCCGTTTATGGACTATGACGACATTCGCCTCATTACCGGCAAGGGATTAGTTACTCGCGTGTACGGTAAGAGCGGCTGGACAGAGATGTAATTTAAAAAGGGAGTTGTTCGGAAGTTTAACAGAACAGCCCCTTTTTTATTTGGAAGATAGGTCATTTATTTCTAGCAGATTCGAAAACAGCGTGAATCTCTAGGTCTGGGTTATTTACAATTTTATATATGTCGATCTCTTCCTTAGTATTCTGATAGAACTTTATATAGTTGATGTCATTAAGATATATTGTGCCAATGTCCTGGTTATTTTCTTTCAGATCAATAACGTATTTAGGGGATTCTTCATTTGCATTTTTCGAGACAGAATCAAAAGCATCAGATGCTCTTTTTATTTTTCGAAGTTCCATTTTATAGAAATCATTTAGTACTTTTTGAATATCTTCGGTAGTTAGTTCTACGAATTCATTATCATTATTTTTTTTGATACTCAGATAAGTGATCTTTTCTTTATTGAACCAACCAAGTTCGTCAAATGACTTTACTTTTAATCCTGGAAAATAAATAAGGTTACTGAGTGCAAAAATTCCGATGAGAAAGAAAATAAGGATATAAATTTTTTTCAAGGCTTACATCTCCTTTATTTCAATATGTGAAACCCTCCTTTTGATTATTGCATTATGCATAACACAACTTGTCAATTAAAGTGAACACTTTGACAACATCCATTTTAACATATATATCCAATATAATGACGGAAAGAAAAAAAGATAAAAGCAAAAAACGGTAGTCCGAAAGTGGATTTACCGTTTTTTGCTACTGAAAAACCTATTAAGTAACGTACTTATAGTGGGCTTTCGTATGACAAAAAAGAGCCTATCCGACAAGGAAGAGGCTTATTGTAGGTTGATTTAGTTTGAAACTAAAAAAGACCCCCTTATTTAATTTGTGAAATTAGAAGGGAATTTTAGGTACTTATCAAATAATGTAGTAAATAAAACGTTCCTTTATTTTCATGTATTGCACAAAACTGCGAAACTATAGCTGTATTCCGTTTTTTAAAATTTCTATAAAGTTCGCCTTCATTTCTTGAATAGAATCTTCTGACGTAGTTGGCTAAATATTTCATAATATGGCTCAAGATGTTCAAGAACTTGTTGAAGAGCAATCTCATCTCCTTGCTTAGCCTTTTCTAGTATTACATGAAATTGCTTTTTTTCTGTCGTAATAGATCAAGATATTTCTTTTTGCATTTGTGTACCCCCGTTGAGTCATATTCAACTCGTTGGCTAATTCTCTCTCTGTAAACCCATCAACAATTATCTTGCGGATTATATATTTCCCTTTATCTGATGGTATCTGTTGGAAAATTTCTTCAAGATAAAGGGCTGAATATTCCTATTCATCACATGATGAGGGGACTATTTCTTCAGATAAAAGTAGTTTCTTTTTCTAGCTCGATATTGTAAATTCCAGGCTATCCTTTGCAGTATTTTTTGGCATTTAGTAATCAGGATTTCATCTGCGTCTATATTCATCTTATCCCACATCCATCATTTGGATATAGAACCTTCTACTCACAAGATAAAATATGACAATTTCAGACAACTATTTTTGGAAAAAACATAAAAAATAGTTACTAAATTCATATATCCCAAAAATGGATTATGTTCCTAAAAATAAGGAGGCTTTTGTATGAATAAAACACTTATCGTCCTCGCATTGTTTCTTAGTTTTTCAGTCATGTTAATGGGCTGTGGTAGCAAACAAATGTCCGGTATCCAAGCTAAGGAGTTTATCACGGAATACCAAAAAACTAAATATGAAATGGAACAAGTAGAAATTAAAACACCTGATGATAAAGATGAATACATGAAAAAAATGATAGAAAAAGCAAAACCCTATCTAACAGAATCTGAGTTCAATTCATTTTTCAATGAACGCAGAGCTTTACATGCAGTTCTTGCTGCTAAATCCCAGTCTCAAATAAAAGTAAAAGACATAGTAATTGACAAAATAGAAGTTGATAAAGATAACGCAGAAAAAGTTACGGTAAATTATAAAATTACATTACAGCTGGTTTCTTATGATGGGAAAGAACAAAATGAAAAGACACACAACGGAATAATGACCATTATTAAAGTAGGAGACGCTGCTAAAATCAGTTCGGATAAAGAAGAGATCAAGGATAGTTTTTTGTATGATCTAATAAAAACAACGAAACACAGATAACTATAGTATAAATGAAAAAGGCGCCATGAATTTGGCGCCCTTTTTTTCATTCATAATTGTCTTACTCTTGCGAAAAATGTAGCTGTATACTGAAATTTTTTTCTCCCTTAATAAGAAAAGAATCTCCCGCAACAGGTAGAGAATAAAAACAATTTCATTGATAATTGTTTTTATTGATAATAATTATCAACTTTCTGGTTAATATCATATCCGATAACCGGGAGAGATAAATGGACGGGGAGTGGTTGTTTGAAAAACATAGTGTTTTGAATAGCCTATGTCCTGCATTTAAATTTCGATTCATTTCGTAAGCTTTTGAAGCGATTTAGCTAGATTTAGAGTTCGAGGGAGGTAATGCCAATGTTCAATCATCCACCGACTTCATTACTAGCAGACGAAATACTAGAGCAGCAGGTCGACCACGCCGTATGGTATGCGCTGGCGGTAATTCTTCTCCCAATATTGCTTAATTCATTGAACACTTATATGATTCAGGTCGCGCTTCCATCAATTCAGAACAGTTTGAATGCTGGTTTTTCCGATGCACAACTTATTGTTACCGGCTTTTTTCTCAGTTTGGCCGTAGCACTTATTATCAGCGGGAAACTTGGCGACATATACGGAAGAAAACGGCTGCTGCTTATCGGTGTGAGTGGGTTTACGCTCATGGCAATGCTAGGGGATTGACTTCGAATCCAACTCTCCTGATTGTCATTCGGATTGTGCAAGGGCTTGCTGCGGCACTCATTCAACCCCAGGTGTTATCCATGATGCAAGTTAATTTTCTCCCGCGAAAAAAAAGCCTTGTTTTTAGTATTTACGGCGCATTGCTCGGATTCGGGTTCGCTTTCGGTCTCATCCTGGGAGGAATTCTTGTCAATTTGACGTGTTTGATTTTGGTTGGCGAACCGTATTTTTTTCAATGTTCCCTTCGGTATTCTTGTTCTTCTGTGTTTGCCGCTTCTACCAGAATCGTACGGCAGGCGGACGCAGAGTATCGATTGGATCGGTACCGTCTTAATGATAAGCGGACTGTTTCTGCTAGTTTATCCACTGTCTGAGGGTAAAACAGGGATGGCCGCATTGGATATGGGGTTGTCTGATCCTATCGCTTCTGATACTGCTTACTTTTATTGCAGTCGAAAATCGAAAACAAAAGCGAGATGGGGCCCCGCTTATTGATTTGACCATTTTCAAACAACGTTTATTCGGAGTGGGGATGGCTTCAGTTGTTTTGATCTATCTCAGCATGCTCTCCTTCTTTTTCCTCTTAACTTATTATTTGCAGTTTGGCCTGCATTTCGATGCACAAGCGACGAGTTTCGCTTTTCTACCTCTGGGCGGGGGGGGGTTCCTGACTTCTCTGATATCGTCACGAATTGTTAGTAGATGGGGAATTGTTGTGTGCTAAAAATAGGCGCTTTGGTAACGGGAATCTGCTGTTTCTTATTCATTCTGTTGCTGCATATGGATGCGATGCATCTGCTGCATATTCAATACATTGTGCTTTTACTTGTTTATGGTTTGAGTCTCGGACTGGTCACAACGCCTCTCACCCGTGTCGTGCTGGGCACAGTACCGGTGAAGGATCAGGCTTGTTTAATACAATCATGTATTTGGCTAATTCGTTAGGCGTAGCGTTGATCAGTATTTTATTTTCTGCTTCACTGCGACAATCTTTAGCAAGTGCTGACCTTTCAGACTATGTCCGGGCGTTTTCCGCCTCTTTAATCTCATGTGGAGGACTTGCTCTTGCTACATTTGTTTGTCTTTGTTTTTTGAGTGATCAAAAAGAAAAATCCTAGCAATACAAAATTGTTATTATACAGGAGAAAGAATAGATGTTTATGAAGAAAAACAAATCTATTTTCTTGAAAATCGCCCTGGGAAGATCATATATAGCTTATCCTACCTATGAGATTTTTGAATACCTATAATATAACAATTTTTAGTAAGATCATACCTTAAGGGCAACATATATATCTTCTTTTAAGTAGTCTCAAGCATTGACACTATTCAATGAAATGAAGAGACGAAAGAGAGTACATAGGCCGCGAATTAATCGCGGTCTTTATTTTTTACTATATTATCGTGAGCTTAGGCACCAAATTTTACTTTTACAAAAAATGACCATATAATTATTTATTTTAATTTACAAAAATATACATTCAAGCTAAAGTTTAAAGAAATGTCATGTTTTATAAATAAGAAAGGGGATTAATATGGAAGGCAGTCTAACTTTCACAGCTGTAGGGGATCTAATAAGAATAAAACGTGAACAAATGGGCATGAGCATTTCTGAACTTGGCAGAGTATCTGGTGTTAGTAAAAGTATACTCGCAAGACTAGAAAGTGGAGAAACCAAACGACCTGAATTGAAAACAATTAAAGCCATATCAGATGTCATGGATCTACCATATAAAGATATTTTCGAGTATTACGCGGAGACAGAAATCCGAATTGACGCATTAGAAAAACTTATTTTAGAAGCGATTGAAATCAAAGAATTTGAGGTGATCCCATCTCTAGCTCAAAAATTTCTTATCTCTTCTAATGAAGATACATATACCGCTATAGAGCGTCTCCATAACTTTACCAAAACAATTTCTAATGAAGATGTAAGATTGATACTTTACAATTTCATTATCAAATATGCTAGACAACATGGAATTCCAAAGTATGTATCTAAAGGATTATTAAATAAATACCTGATTGAAAGAATTAATTTAAAGCATCTTGAGGAAACCTTTAAAATCGGAGAAGAAATTCTGCATTACATAGACTTCTTAGGTCATGAAGAAAAGATTAGCCTATATTATAAAATGGCTTTTGATGCACACGATATTAAAAAGTTTGAAAAGTGTATTGAACTTGGCAAGTTGGGACATGCTCTAGACGAAACAAGCAATGAGATAAAAGAAAGAGTTGCATTAGCTATTTTTAATTCCTACTTTTATTTGAATGAATTTGAAGAGTTGGAAAAACATCTTCTAGTATATGAGAAATTAGGCTATCATTTTATCTTGAAACGAATTAAATATTTACGTGCAATAATTTTATCTAAAATAGGACAGTATCAGAAAGCGATTCCCTTGCTTAGAGAATGTGTAGAAGAAGCAAAAGATAACAATCGCTTGCACAGGGTTAATCAACTAATAGAGGTACTATTAAGGGTTAATGATGTAAATTCAGTCCTAGAAATTGTAGAAAGTGAAGATAAAAATTTCACGCTGGATTTTAATAACGCTTATCATTTCTCGGAATTAGGCAAATATTTCAGAAATAAAGGTGCGGTTCTTGTAGATCTCGGCTTGTTTAATGAAGGAATGGAAGCCTATCTTCAGAGTATGAATTATTTCAGTAAAATTAATGCTCTAAACGATCTCGTGAAATGTGCCGAAGATGTTCATACCCATCATTGCGATCAAGAAAAAGACATGAATTTTGGACTTCTTAAAAAGATGAAAGAAGTGTATAATATAGTAAATAATGGTGATGGAAAGGGGAGATAAATATGAAGAAATATTTAACCATTCTCATGACTGGTTCACTGGTGTTGTGTAGCTCTCTTTTCACTCTAACAATTTCCGGTATTTACAATTCTGAAAATCATGTGATTGAAAGCAGTATCAAGGTTTACACCGACAACCCACAAGGATGATGTAGATCAAATTTTATACCGTTTTAGAACGCTAAGTTTATAGCGTTCTTTTTTTTGTCGAAAAATATTTAGCCGTTGCGCATATCGCTAAAAACGGGAAATCGCGGGACAGATGGTAAAATAATCCACAGAGAGAAGGGAGGAGGGGTATGTTATCGGCCTTTGCATTTTATTACTAACGAAGGGTGTTCCGAAGGTCTCAGAACTTATTGGAACGCCTTCAACATTGGCAACGTGTAATATGACTCAGGAAATCTCTAAAGCTAATTCAAGAACAGAGGGAGTAGAAAATTTACTGACAGAAAACGATTTACAGAAGCTTATCGAAGTCCTCCGCAAAGAGTTAGAAGAACTTTATTTAAAAAAAGGTTCATTTTTACATCCGGCAGTACAACAAATGAGTCAGCAACTAGACGAGTACATTGTTGCTTTCCAAAAACTCACCAAACATCTAGAGAGACAATGAATCTGGTTCCCTTAGGAGGAATATATCATGTTGGTATGGGGTGAAGGCTCAGACCCTATTGATGTAACACCTCGTCGCGAAAAGAAAAAAGACACGACTCCGAGAACTACTGAACACAATGAAACTCAAAAAGATAATTGATCAAAAGATAAAAATATAAATCAAATAGGAGTGCTTTTACATGGCTACTCAAAAGCAGCCTGTAATTCGTCCAATTCAGGCAGAAATAGAAAATCTTATCAAATCATATAATTATACGCTTAGTAAACTTAGTAAATTAACCCATATCAATGTCGGTCATCTATGTGGATTCTTGAAAGGAAATGAGAATAGGGAACTAACAATTGACCAATTAAATGCGATTGGACAAGTTTTTGGAAAGCCTATTGGGTGGTTGTACGATTTATATGTTGAAGAATGCTTTCGAGGAGGAAAGATTGCGAAACGACGAGTTAAACCTTATCTAGTTCAATGTGCAGTATTAGGAAGGTATGACTGCATACAGATGGTAATTCCAAAGTTGTTGGAAGACCCTAATAACATCAATTTTCTCTTTGATATAGCTGAACAGCTATTTGACAAGGGAAAACAAAAGGAATCTGCTTATTTTTATAAATTGGTTGTTGATAATCAAGATAATATCCTTTCCAAAAGAATAGTTATGAGCCAATATCGGTTATTTCAATCGGCAGAGAGAACGAATAATAAGGCACTCTGGCAAGCTATTGTTAACTTTGAACCTTTTCGAAAAAAGTTATCATCAGAATATCAACTAGAGGCCCTTTTACGATTAACTAGCTATTATCGATTATTGCAAAGCTGGGAGGAGGTAAGCAAATCAGCTGAAGAATTGTTAGAACTAGCCCATTCAATTTACAATGAATTATCAAGGGAACAAAAAGACACAAGAAAAAGGGGCAAGCAGTTTAAACTTAAGAACAGTTTAGTTGTATATTTTGGACATGCCTATCTGTTAAAGGCCGTTTCTATGGAAAAGCAAGGGCATTACGAAAAGGCAAAAGAATTAGTTTCAAGATATGCAGAACTTAGCCGGTTTGAACTGTCTGACGAGAAAGGGCGAGTAGAAGTTGAGAAATTTAAGCTGATGGCCATGGAAAACATGTATAGACTAGATCTTCTTAAAGGGAATACACATGTTCTTGCTGATTACATTACATTTCTTGAAAACCACCCTATAAAGATATTATCTGGGTTATTAGCAATTATGGAAGCGGCTAATAAGCATAGACTTACTGTGGATGACATACTGGACAAGTTTTCAGAAGAAATAGCTTATTTCCATAATTATCATGACTCAACCAATGTAGATCAACATCTTCAGTTTAGGTATCAATTAGCTATTTACCAATTTAAAAATGAATGCTTTCAGAAGGGGATAGCTGAAACTTTACGATGTCTCACTTTATCTACAGTCATGAATAGTAGTAAGAATTTTATACGCTGCGTAACACTTTTTGAAACATATAGATGTCATTCATTAGTTGAACTGGAAAAAGAATATAAGATAATTTTGGAGGAGGTGATGCGTGATGAAAGACTAAATGGACGCCCTCAACCGCTCAATGAGGAACGTCCAATTGTGAAACATTAACGCACAGCTAACTAGACAACATAATCGGAGTTACAGAAACATTCACAGAGACTTTACTAGAAGTTAGACGGTTTAGACTCCCCCTAAGTGTTAAGCAGCATTCTTGATTTTAGTTAATACTTGGTGGTAGCCAAAGGTATTATTTCAACTCAGAACGTTCCTATGTTTCTTTATGCAACAATAAAAAAGAAAATTACTAACATCAGGACTATAGATTCCTTGCGAAACGGTAGACAATTAACAAATTGAAAGGAAAGAGAAATAGAGCTTCTTCTGTACTGTCAAAATTAGAGAGAATGTCTTGAACAAAAAAATTCTGATTAATAATGTAAAATATTTACATTATTAATTTTTACTGTTAGTATTTATGGAAAGAGGTCATTAGAATTTGAAAAAGAAAAAACTTATTGTAAGTATTCTTACGGTTGCATCTATTCTTACAGTAATTTCTTCAGCACACGCCCGATTCGAACCTAACAGAGAAGATCCTGGTACGTATCCGTTCAAATGGCCAGTCCCAGACTCCAGTAAAATTAATAGTGATTTTGGATATCGAAAAGATCCACACACTGGAAAGAAAGTATTGCATGCTGGACTAGACATTGCCCCCGTGAAAAGAGGAGTTCCAGGAGACAAAATAGTTGCAGCTTATCACGGAACGGTTATTCGTTCTGAACGTAGTAGTAGTTATGGTTTCGTAGTATATATTAATCATAAGCTAAGAAAAAATGATTGGGTTCAGACGAGATATGCACATATGAGGAAAAAGCCAAGCGTAAAGGAAAATGAAGAAGTTTCAAAAGGAACAAAATTGGGAGAGATGGGAGAAACCGGCCAAGTAACAGGAGTTCATCTTCATTTTGAAACACGAGAATCTTCAAAAGAACCGGATACTTCAAATAAATCGGAACCTGTAGATCCTCTTAACTATGTGGAGCAACCAAGAAGTCTAGATGTCAGATCAACTGTAGATGAAGATGGATTTGTACCGAACCCGTATAACGAACAATACAGCGAAGAAACATCCGATCAATAACAATACAATTTCCCCTTGGTATCTCAAGGGGAAATTATTTTTAGGAGGGAACCATGAGAATAATAAGCTCATTCACTGTAATGATCCTACTTGCTACAAACCTTTCTGGATGTGCTAGCACAAATGTAAGTAATCAATCGATGGGAAATACTGTTGGTAATATTACGAACATGGGGTTCATTAGTTCAAGTTCAAAAGATGATTGGATTTATTATGCTAACACAAATGATCAAAATAAGTTGTACAAGATGAAGGAAGATGGATCAAATTCTACAAAAATCACAGATGACCAAGCTTATGATCTTAATGTGGTAGATGATTGGATTTATTATCGAGCATTAGACAAAAGCACTTTAATGTATAAGATTAAAACGGACGGGACTTCAAAAACCCAATTAACCAATGAACCATCAGGTTATATTAATGTCGTAGATGATTGGATCTATTACTCCGATTATTCGGATTATCCTATCCTGTATAAAATGAAAACGGATGGATCAAACAAACAATTAATAACAACAGATTATGCGGAAGAACTTGTTGTATTAGGGGAATATATTTATTATCGCAATGGAAACGATAAGAGTGCCTTCTATCGAATCAAGAATGATGGAAGTGATAAAAAGAAAATAAGTGATGACACTGTTAACTTCCTAAATTATTCAAATGGCTGGTTGTATTACGCAAACAGCTTGGATGACTTCAAGCTTTATAAAATGAAGATCGATGGCACAAAAAGAACAAAACTAACTGATGATTCGATCAATTCAGTTGTAGTGGATGGAGATTACGTTTTTTATAGTAATGACTCAGATCAAAACAAATTATATAAAGTCAAGATAGATGGGACCAACAGAACAAAGATTCTAGAAGATACTGTTGAACATCTTAACATAACTCAAGGATGGATTTTTTACTGGGAGGGGGGGCAAAAAGTAAATCTTCATCGTGTTAAAACAGATGGGACCAACAAACAAAAAGTTAAATAGATCCTATTTTTACCCCACTTAATATTATTAAGAATCAAAAGGATGTGCTTCCTGTATTCTTGGTGTTTACGTATTATAGCAGCGGGAACTATCTCTTTATGACCTATACTTTGAAAAATCTTTATGATTTGGTTGACCAGCTCACATAAAATCTAAGATGCAGTGAGGATTCCGGAAGTAACTTTTTATGGGATTGGATTTGATGTTTAATGCAAAATTCCACAATAATTAGTAAGAGGAAAAAAATGTTCTACCCCCTGTTGATTATAATCTTAGTAATTGGTTGCTTTATTTTTTTGAGTCTTCTACATGCTAGAAACTACAAGTTTGCAGAAGTGCAAACCCAAGATTGTAAAGAAACTGGGAAAATTCCTGAAGTAGCAAATACCTGGGGGGGATTAGGATATACAGTCACGTGCAAAACTAAAGAAACATTGTAGATTGTATTTAAAATAACTTATGAAGAGGCTGTCCCAAAAGTAAGTTCTAGCTCACTTTGAGAACAGCTCTCTTGAGAAAAAAATGAAAAATGGCGGCGTTAGGGATGCAGAAATAGATTTAACGAAGAAGTGGAAAAGTACATCGAAAAACAGGAGAAAAAGCAAAGTTTAGATATGTCTCTTTATCCTCAGATGATGAGCTTGATCTCATAAAAAAAGAAAGTGCTGCCAGACTCAAAAAGAAACTAGAAAACTTATCAAAGAAGCAGGGGTGGGTAGACTTAACTTCTGAAGAGGCAAAAGAAATTGTGCCATATTCTGAAGAAGGTAGTCTAGAACTGACTTATTACAAAATACAATATATAAAAGAAGACAAAATGTACAAATTCAGTGCGGAGTGGGAATTCATAGATCCTGATGATTGGGACATTTACGGTGATGGAAAAGACTTTGTAGCCATGAGAAGCTCAGAGCCGTTAAACTACATTCGATCCTTTTGCAGATCGCAGCAATACGTCGTTGAGAAAAGATCAGGTAGAGTTTTGCAGAAGATAAACAGTGGATATGATGAAGACGGAAAATCAGAAGGAAACACCATTACAAAGAAATACGAAAATCTTCATGGTGTAATATGGAATGTACGAGATTATGTCTATAAGACGGACGATATACATCATCCAACCCATATTGTGCATGATACAGCATGGGGAAGAGCTTCTACTTACTTTAAACCAAGGAAATCTTCAGAAAGACCAAAGCTTTTCATGGACTTTGAGCATAACTGGTTAAATTACAAATGGTCTACTTCATTTAGTATCTCGGGAGTAAATTTAACTGGTAGTGGAATGAGTATTAGCTACGACGAAAAACCTAATAGAATGTTTAAAACAAGCAAAGGAAGAGCGTTATCTCTATAATTCAATACATTTCGATTATTGTGTCATTAAACTTTTTGGAGTATAGTTGTAAAGCGCTTTAATTTCTAGGAGGAGTGAGTCTTCTATGAAATTTCTATACTATCTTTGCGGAATTGTCGTTGTCACTTTCATATTACTTAACGTGATTGGATTGTTTCATTTTAGTAGTTCAGATAAAGAGACAGTGCTACTTACTACTCTTATCGCAACTAACCTAGCCATTATTTTTATATTAACTACCAAAGAGTAGAAAGTGGCTTTTAGACATTATACGCAATAATCTTGAACAGAGTAGCCTAACAATTACTATATTCTACTGAAGATGACTATGTGATATTCATACACATGTAGTCATCTTTTTTATTTTTTCTTCTTCAAGAAAACAAAAAAATCATGGGGAATGAGAAAACCATTTTCTATCAGAAATATCTCCTATCTAAAGATGTAAACAAAGGTTTAACTAATTTTAAACTTTTATTTCAGGAAAGAACAATCAAAACATGAAATACTTTTACAAAAATGAAAAAATATTTAAAATTTATAAAAAAGTTATAGATAGTTTTACATTTTTGTGATATTTTGGAATTGTATTTATATTATACCATTAGAAAGGGAGATGTGAAATGAAAAAATTGGTATCACTAGTTTGTCTAACTGTTTTTACACTTTGCTTCCCCATTGCCTCAATAGCTGCACCTATCGAAGCTAACTCAAAAATAGTAGCTGAAAGAATTGGTATTTCAGATCAATTATTTGATGGGTATAAAAATACAGTCATAATAGAAACCGCCTCAGATAAAGATGCTGGTACTGATGCAGAAATTAGTATTTCATTATTTGGAAAAAAATATTATACCGATACTATAATACTTCGCGGCAAGTTTGAAGCTGGTGATAAGGAAACGTTTTTACTATATACGGAGAAGCCAATGGATGCAGATGGATTTGGTTTATTTTACAAAAAAGCAGGTTGGAAACCGGCTTGGAAAGTCAAATCTGTTACTATTAACGATACAAAGTACAATATAGATGAATGGATGGGAGAAAACGGTGAAAAATTCTATTCTATAGCTAGACATGCAAAGTAATAATGATTATGTAGCGGGCAAAGATTTATCGTCCGAGGTCTTTAAGGGTGCCCTTATATAGGGGCACCCTTTATCTTTTTAGTTTCCCAATTTTGTTCTCTCTATCAAACAATACAAAGATAGAAAATTTGTATTAACAACTGGACGAATAGAAATTACAACTTCCGTAAGTCAATGTTTCTATCGGCCTATGGATATCTAGTTGTTATTGATCGTACGGTTGACAAAAAGAAAATCCAACATGGTATGCTCATCGGTGGGAGTATGGGGTCTAAAGATTTTAGCTTTAGTTTCTTTCCTTCTGGATGGCTAAATCCCTGTGCTAATGGAAACAAACGCTTTTTTGGTGGACTTGGCAAGTCCTTTGATTATGTTTATGACTTGGCCCAATTTCTCTTACCACAACTTTGAAAATACCGGATTAGTGTCGACTTAATTACATAAATCCCGACTGATCAAAGGGAGTAAGCATTACTCTATATATTGCATTTAAAAATCCACCATCAATAGCTGGTGGGTTTTGGTAAGCTAAGATTTGTTGTTTTTATCTTAGATACTTTTAAGTTATTTTGCATTATAGGTCAGAATATAATATCCTTCGTTGCTAAGAGAGGCTCTATTATTAATGGCTTTTCATATATCCTTTAGTAAAAGATTACTAAATTCTTAGATTCACTTTTACCGTAATACGCAGAGATGTTACGTCAGTATCACGAGGATAAGAAACTGATCGAAAAGCCGATCATTGAAGAGGTTGAGCTGGCCGAGTTTTTAAATGTTTTGAACCTTTATTTCAAAAAAGAACAATCAGAACATGAAGTGTTTTTACAAAAATGAAAATATATTAGGGATTTATAAAAAAGTCATATACATATTTACATTTATGTGATATTTTGGAATTATAACTATATTATTCCGTTTGAAAGGGAGACGTGAAATGAAAAAATTGGTATCATTAGTTTGTCTATCTGTTTTAACACTTTGCTTCCCCATTGCCTCACTAGCTGCACCTATCGAAGCTCATGCAAAAATTAGCCCATTAGAAAAAGTTGATATTAATTACTATGATGGGTACCATGATGGGGTTTTAAATGAAATTATTATAGAAACTGACACAGAAGCGGACTCTGGTACTGATGCCAATATTAGTATTGCATTATATGGAAAAAAATATTATACCGACCCTATAAGACTTAACGGTGAGTTCGAAAATGGTGATAAGGAAACGTTTTATCTACTTACAGAGAAACCAATAGATGGAAAGGGATTTGGTTTATTTTGGGAGAAACGAGGATGGAAGCCAGCTTGGAAAGTTAAATCAGTCACTATTAACGATAAATACTATAAAATAGATAAATGGATGGGTTTAGAAGGTACACACGATTCGATTAGGAGAGATTAAAATAGGTTTATACGATGCGATTGGTATGATTGGTGTATCGGGCAATATTACTGTCCAATTTCTTAGAGGGTGCCCATATATAGGAGCACCCTTTTACAATTCTTCATTTAATACATTTCCTTATATGAAAAAGTTCATGACTCAATGATAGTAACATGGAGAAATGAAGTAGATACTCTTGAAGAGGATTAAAATACATAACAGAACTTGGGAAATATCAAAACTTAAAAACCTCTCCTTGGTTGCCAGCTTAACAAATGACACGGACTGGCAGCATGAACTATGCTCAAGATGATAGAAGGCTGACAACATTGACAACGCACTTAAATAAATCAGGTAAATTTAAATCATCTTAATTACACATAAACCGTACTAAAGTAAGGTTAATGCAATTAAATTAACTAGCGTAAAGTCGTTTGACCAAATTGATATAATGAGGACTTCTGGGGATTCTACAGGTGTTCACTTACATTTTGGTACGACACGTTTCAACCTAACTGAAAATAAAGCTTGATAGCTAGACAATCAGGAACGTTGGCGGTTCACTTTAGAGTGAACAACAACTGTATAAACGAGAGATGGAATGATAACAGTCATGAAACATCTCCACTGATACTCGTTACTGCTACTAATCTTTATAGGGATTAGGGTGGGAAGTTAGGTAATGTCGGCAGAAGGATACCTAAGTTTACTTAATAAGTAGATATGGTGTCTGATATGTCGGCTGGCTAAAAAGTATACATGGTGAGAATGTCCAATAAAAGACTGACGAACTTGCGAATGTACGGTTTCTAGAGCAGGAGATTACACGAAAGTGTAATGACTACAAAAAGTAGGGTTGTGTACCGAAAAGTAAGATTCGAAGTTATGAAAAATTCGGGATAGCGAACAATGACGTTATAACACAACAGGGCTATAGCAAGCACCTAAATATACATGAACAGCTAGTTTATACAGAAAGTGGAAGAAACAAACATCGCAAAAGTGGCTATATGGCATATCAAAATATCTACAGTAATAATGGATCAATGACCAAAGGCATTACCAAAGAAACTGTAGATGGTATGTCTATGAAGAAAATTGATGATCTCATCTAGCAAGTCAAACGAGAGGCTTTATCGGTGGACACCTGTAAGAAGAACTTACATTCCCCCAAAATCTAAACAGAAAAATAAGGTGGATGTATAATTTAAATTAGTAGAAAAGGATAATCAATATTTGATTACAGGGATTGGAGACCACTAACTAATTGAAACTACCATGTTTTTGGGATAGTGTATTGTGTTGTTTTACTATAAGTTAATAGGTATAAATCTAACGCCCGAATCCAAAATTCAGTCGTTTATCATTTGAGTTTTTTCTATCAACCTTTGACCTTTCAAATCTCAATAAAATATTAGATGGTAACTATAATTTCTTTACATTATAATAAAGTTACTACCTTTGTTTTTTAATTGCTACTTTTGTAAGCGGACCAGCAATCTACGGTTTTACTCCTTTGTGGAGCTACGAAAACAAGTGATTAAATTTCGGGGGTAATGTATGGATATGAAATGGGTATATATTCCAGATGCAGTCGGTGAAGTTCCTGATAATTGTCTAGCTATTGTACTAGACCAGCGTTCTTATACTTTACAAGTTGGCTGTTTCCTTAAAAATGACTTTAAGGTTATCGTTATTGAAAAAGAATTTGCTAAAGAATATGATCCAATGTGTGAATTGGAGGATCTTCAGTGTCTGATGCTTCAAGCAAAATTTTTTGGGGATAACGAGTGGTACAAAGAACTTTTGAATAGACACAATTTATTAGCTCATTTATTAGGTAAAGGTAGAATACTATTAAAGTAAATATTACTTTCAGTTTGTAATAATTTGAAATATACTAGAAACATGATATTTTAATTTATTCTAATGCCGCTTGTATGCGAGCTTATTCCAGAAT
>NZ_JAPTNK010000034.1:0-16843 GCF_026891775.1 Brevibacillus halotolerans | reverse complement strand
GAACATAGATATTCATTCAGAATTAAACGATGATGTATTTGATGATGTTAATAAGATACCAAGGAAATTCTATGGTTTAGTGATTAATATTCTCCAAAATCTATTACGTGATGGGAGTAAGTCAAAATGAGCTGGGGTATACCAGCGGAGCTGACAATACTCGAAAATCGATCGAGAAATATTTTCTTGCTGTGCATCCGTGATTACAAGCTTTGAATAGATTTCTAATAACTTTGGCTTTCATAACTTTGTACGAGTATGAACTACTCAAGCGTGGGAAAAACAAAATGTTACAATAGCTAAAAAATAAAATCGGATTAAATGATTGTTTAGGGGAGATTGGTTCTCCCCATTTTTCATCTTCAACTACTTAATGATTTGGTCATAATATTCCATTTCTTCAAGAACCTTTGAAACTTGACCTCGTATTTTTCATCAGGTTCATTATCATCGTAATAGTAGTCAATTATGGGATAATAATGATTAGCGACTTTTTGTCCCCTAACTATTTTGATTTTGTCTCCCATTGAGGTCAAACCTTCAGTTAGATCACTTTTTAATTCCTCAATAAGTTCCTCATAATCATAAGAAAAATTCATCCTACCTCCACAAACCATGTACGGTGAACCGTACCACAAGTGATGGTACACAAAATTAGGCAAGAGATTGTGTTAGACAGAAAGTATATAGAAAGACTTATGTAAACGAGTAGTAATATTCAGTACTTTTGACCCTTCTGATTTATAATGTTCATAGATAACTATAATCGGGGGAACAAAATGCCACAAAGAAAAACGATTCAAGATATGTATGCTTTAGCAGAAGCTAGAGGGGGAAAATGCTTATCAACGGAGTATATCAACGTGAGAGTGCCGCTAAAGTGGCAATGTGCTAATGGACATGTTTGGGAAACAAACCCAGTTAATATTATGAATGGCAATTGGTGTTCTGTCTGTAGTAATCGAAAAAGGCTTACGATTGAAGATATGCATGAGTTGGCTGAATCAAGAGGTGGAAAGTGTCTTTCAAATAGGTTCACTAATAATAAGGTGCCCTTAACGTGGGAATGCTCTGAGGGGCATATCTGGGAAGCAAGACCGGATAACGTAAAAAACCAAGGTAATTGGTGTCCAATATGTATTCGAGGTAGAATTGGTGAGAATAACCGCCTGACCATTGAAGATATGCAAAAAGTTGGAGAAGCTAAAGGTGGAAAGTGTTTATCAACTGTTTATGTTGATAGTAAAACTAAACTCAAATGGCAGTGCCAAAAAGGTCATATTTGGGAAGCAGTCCCTGCACACATAAGAAATACTGGTAGCTGGTGTCCTGTCTGTGCAATAGACAAGCTAGGTGATGCTAGAAGATTAAGTATTGAAGAGATGAAAGAGCTTGCGGAATCAAAAGGTGGTAAATGTTTATCTGATTCATATAAAAACGTAAACACACTAATGACGTGGCAATGTGAGAAAGGTCATATTTGGAAAGCGACTGCCGCTAGTATAAGGAACGGTTTTTGGTGTCACCATTGTTCAGGACGGTATCGCCATACAATTGAGGACGTTAAAGAATACGCCCAGTCAAAAGGTGGCTTATGTTTATCGGAAACATATGATGGAACTAAATCAAAATTGGAGTGGCAATGTGCAGAGGGGCATACATGGGAAGCCTCTTTTCAAGACGTAAAAGTCTCCAATACTTGGTGTCCGCACTGTTATAAGTTCTATAGTGAAGATAAGGTAAGGTTTATATTTGAATCACTGTTTAATCGACCCTTTAAGAAGAACAGAAAGGCTCTCGGTGAAAATTTGGAATTGGATGGGTTTAATGAAGAACTGCAATTAGCATTTGAATACCACGGCATCCAGCATTATAAACAGAATTCCTTCTTTTTCAGAAGCCGAAAAGAATTTGAACGAAGAAAGTACTTAGATGAATTAAAAGAAAAACTATGTTTGCAAAAAGGGATTACGCTAATTATCATTCCGTATGATTCATACAATAGCGATGAGTCATTATTACAATATATCATTGAACAATTAAGACGTTTTAACATTGAAATTGAAATATCACTATCCAATTTTTCGTTAGATGATTTTTACAAGAGCTCGCAAGTATTAGTTGAGCTACGCTCTTTAGCGGAATCACGTAATGGTAAACTTCTTTCAAATTATTACATTAACGATAAGTCCAAAGTTAGATGGCAATGTGCAGAGGGACATACATGGGAAGCAAGACCAAATAATATTAAGAATAACAGTTGGTGTCCATACTGTTCGGGCTTAATGAGAAAATCTATACTAGATATGCACGAACTCGCTCTGTCCAAAGGTGGTAAATGTCTTTCAAACGAGTACAATGGAAACAAGGAAAAACTTATGTGGCAATGTTCCAAGGGACATACTTGGGAAGCTCGACCCGACAGCATTGTGGTAGGTAGATGGTGTCCGGAGTGCAGCGGCAGAAAGAAGATTACCATTGAGGATATGTATAGAATTGCAGAAGAGAGGGGCGGGAAATGTCTCTCCACGATTTATTACACTGACATTCCGCTGAAATGGCAATGTGCAAAAGGACACGAATGGGAAGCATTGTCTCATAGCGTAAAGAAGGGGCAATGGTGTAGAAAGTGTTCAGGACATCAAAAATTGACTATTACGGAAATGCGGGAAATTGCAATATCAAGAGGTGGGGAATGTTTATCAGATCAATATAAAGATAACAAGACTAACCTGAGATGGAAATGTTCTAAAGGGCACGAATGGGAAGCTACTCCCAATAATATAAAAAGCAAAGGGCATTGGTGTCCGATTTGCTCTAGGAATCAGAATTATAAGCAACAGGGTTTACTTTCTTAAAGCAGGATCGTACACTGTACACATTACAACGTACACACTTTACAAACTTGATTATATAAACTTGACCACACTTAGAAGGCTTATTCCACTTGTTGAAGATGGAGTAAGCCTTTTTTGCATGCAGAAAACACTAAGGAGATGAACAGACAATGGCAAAACGTGAACAGGTAGTAGAGGTGGCAGCAGTGGAGGAACAAGCAGTAGAGGAACAAGCAGTAGAGGAAACGGTGCGCTCGATTGCCCAGGCTCAAGCTGAGTATGAGCAACTGATGGAGGAAATAAGGGGCTACTGCCAGCAGGCTAAGGACTTGCGGGAGCAGGCGGCAGAGTTGAGACGGTCGGGACGGAAGGATTCGCAGGTAGGGGCAGAAATACGGCAGCTATTAGATCAAGCTGAACAACTTGAAATATTAGCCGATCAGAAGGACGGACACCCAAGACTGGAAGCACTTCGGTACATTGAAGATTTACAGCGTGAAGCAACTGCATTGAGGGGAACTGTACAGCATAACCAAAGCGTGTTAGCCCGTCAGCAGAAGGAGCTGGAGGAAGCAAAGGAAGAAGCGGCGGCAATGTTCAGCGAGCAGAAGAACGAGTACAGGAAACAGAACGTCTTATAGCTTACGAGATGGAGAAGCTTGCGGAACTGGAGGGGAACAAAGGTGAATAAAAAGCTACCTATAGAACTTGAACCAACGGCAAAGCACCTTAGGCGGAAATACGGGACAAAGAAGCCCCATTTTCTGAATGGTCACGAAATAACCAGAGCAAAGTCTGAAGATGAGTTTGTCATTGAGATAGTGGACGAAGAAGAAGTAATTGTAATAGTGGAGGATTAATCATATGGCATAATTAAGCCACGAAGCACTGGAAGCACGCCGCCAGCACGAGAGGGAGTACAGAAGGAGATATTGGGAGCGTAAGGCAAAGGAACTAACGCAATAATACGTGCAAACCAACGAGACGGGGGCAAGTATACGTTGCGGGAAACTCATACCGTAATAAATTCACTTACCCCCGGAACAGAAAATACGATACAAACCAATTTCGACGGTTACAGGAGGGCATAACAAAGATGGACGAAATGACAGAGTATGAAAAGTTCCTATGGGAAGAACTAAGTGCGGCAAACGATATGCTTCTACGAAATGCTTTTCTGTTAGACGACTATATAGACTACATCAATGCAGCAGGACTGCGTGAAGAGTTTGATGAAGCATTCAGGAAAGTAAAGGTACAGCAAGAAGCGGCTACGAGGAACTGAAATAATATCGTTATATGTCGAACAGTGTTGAAACAAGACTTGAAAATATAGCAAGAGAGTATGCACGGCTGGGAGTGGGTTCATCCCCCCTGGGCAAAGGAAACGAACCCCATGTCATGAGGTTAGGCGGTGAGATGATGGAGAAAAAGTTGTGCGGAGCTAAGACGTGAAAAGGCACATTGGAGCTGGACAAGTCAATAATTCGCTATTATGTTCAACCCATTGAGATCAAAATGCCATACATAAACCAAAAGGGAAATAAAAAATACTGGAATCATGTTCCAGACGTTCTTGTCTTTCGAGAAAATTCCGCACCATTACTTTATCAAATTAAAGAATCCCCATAAGGAAAGAGAAGGTCCATCTGTTAGAACTCTTAAGAGATATTTATCTTCTTATCGAGAAGCAGAAAGTGAGATGGAACAAAAAGGAGAGGAAGGTTTAGTTTCTAGGGCTGGAACAGGTTATATTCATCGAAACGATAATAAATTACTTGAAATATGTCATCCAAAAGATCCTTAGATGTAATACCTATACGAATGAAAAAAGAATACATTTCAATTTGTAACTTTTGATACAAAACTATATCAATGTCTATAAAGGGAAGATTCAGTAGATGATCTTACCAAAGGGATACAATCTGTTTTCAATGACGTGTTTGATTGGAGCCTTACACATGAACAGTGTGCCTGCCGCTCGAAATATTTGGCACAAGATCAAATCTGCTTGATATTGTGTTGAACTAACGGATACGATAGTTGAATACTATACATTGTTGAGCAGACTACCGCAGTCTGCTTATTTTATTTAAAGTAAGAGCATTTCTTTGTAATGAGAAATGCTTTTTATTTTTTTGCTTAAAATAAAAAGGATATTCCATTAACAATAACAATGTAATAAAAAACGATATAAATTTATTGTAAAACAATAAATTGCGTGTTAAAGTCATTTTATAATTAAATTAGCGAGGTGCTCTTTATGAAACGGGGAACAACACTCTTTTTAAAGATAGCTAATATTCTTATTGGAATCCCAGTTCTTGCATTGTGCATATTTTTGGTGCCTAAGATCGGGAATTTTGCTGGAGAATTGTATCCAGATATTGCTTATATGAAATCCCTCGTTTTAATCGATATGTACGCGGCAGCGATACCTTTTTACTTTGCTCTGTATCAAGCTTTTAAACTTTTAAGCTATATTGATAAGAACCAAGGGTTCTCGGAATTATCCGTAAAGGCTTTAAAGAATATAAAATACTGTGCCATCACAATCAGTACCTTGTACCTGCTAGGTATGCCACTCTACTATCTCATGGCGGAGAGAGTTGACCCTCCAAGTTTCATACCAATCGGATTGGCTATTATTTTCGCCTCTATGGTGATCGCCGTTTTTGCTGCTGTTCTCCAAAGACTTTTACAAGAAGCTATTAATATAAAATCAGAAAATGATTTAACGATCTGAGGTGTATATCATGGCGATTATCATCAATGTTGATGTAATGTTGGCAAAAAGGAAAATGAGCGTAACAGAACTTTCGGAGAGGGTTGGAATTACTATGGCGAATCTTTCCATTCTGAAAAACAGGAAAGCAAAAGCGGTTCGTTTTTCAACATTAGAAGCGATATGTAAGACTTTGGATTGTCAGCCGGGTGATATTTTGGAGTACAAAAGCGACGAAGACACTCAATAAAAACAGACAACAAATTTATTTAACTAACGGGTTCGATAGTATATTAAAAAGAGGTAATTCAGAAACATGTTATTTCGTTCCTGAATTACCTCTTTAGATTTTCCAATTAGATTTCTAAGCACATATGCGATAAACATGTAGTTCTTTAAATTTGTAATAAAGTGGTTAAAGACAAGATCGAACACACCTTGATCCGTGTAGAACTTGGTGGCGAATCCGCTCACATTACGGGAAGTATCCGGCGTGCCTTTGTTGCTGACAGCTAAGGAGAATCTTACCGCGACGGGGACCTGCTGACCCGGATTTTGCAAGAAACAAAGCTGCGTGTAAGCCGTCATGGCATGCACGGTCTGAAAGTAGCCGAATGCGCCATAACCTTTGACATGCACGGGCCTTTCCAACAATTTCGAATGGATGAAAGTCTCCAGCTTTTCATGCAGCACGCTGTCCTGTTCCAATACAGGGCCTCGTTCACTCACCGTCTGCGAATGAACAGCATCCGGAGTATCTCCGGACCATTTGTTAGAGAGAGTTCCATTGTTCTCGTTCATCTTTCAACCTCCCATGCCCGAATGCGAATTGTATGGATATATCAAAATGTATGAAGAGCTACTATGCGAATATGACAGTGCGGCGTAATATGAACGGGTTCGATAGTTCAATAAAAACAGCGGCGAGTCTAAGACTTTATTTTCAGGTCTTAAGTCGCCGCTGTTTCATGTATTAGGCTCAGTCTAAAACTAATTTTCGGAAGGCTGGGAGATTTTTTATCCGTGAACTGTGTAGGATCAACTACTCCAGTCTAAAACTTAATTTTAAACTGAACACCTAGACGTGGGCTTGTTTCAAACTGTCTACTTGACAGGGGTAAGACCAATTTAGACCGTTGAGGGCTTTCTCTTTGTTTTTGTAGTGGTAATCTGGGCAATTCTATTTTTTTCTTTGGTCTGCTATTACTTTTATAGTAAAAACCAAAATTAAAGTAATAACAAAAAAATTGTTTGAATGTTCCATCGTTACTTGTTGCCAAACTAAAATTGAAATAAGAAGCAAAGAGAAAACAATATAGGCAATGTTTTTTGAAAAAACAGACTTTAGCAGTAATAAAGTTACAATAGCACCTATCAATATAATAAACAGCATTATACTAAATACACCGAATAAGATAAGTCAGCACCCCTCTGTAATACATTGATGGAGTAGTGTATGTTGATTTTATCAATATTTTACCATTCACCTTTAGGATTTGTCGATATTGTAAAATAGCCCTCCGAGTAGGGAGCTTTGATTATTTGTAAAGATGAGCATTAAATGTAACTCGAAAAAATAGGGAAATACCAAAAAGCAAATATTTGAAATAAAGTTTTATTTTGTATATTAGTGCAGTATATTGTTAATAGGTCAAGGCTAATTTTAAGTCTTACACCGTAGCCATGGAAAATAATAATTGAAAGGATGATTAATAGTGTCGATTACAAAAAAGGATAAAGGTAAAAATATGGGGGAAACAAACAGCAAGCTAAGAAGAGAAATAAAGGATGACATTATAGATCAAATTGAGACAATTGGTGAGGTTAGGAGAAAGCAGGATAGCATTTTAACATCTCCCAATTTCCATTTAGATTCTAAGGAACTTGAGCATGGTCAATTTAAAGTTGAAATTCAGTATAAATCAGGGACTAAACAAACCGTTTCTGTAGTACTTGTAAATCCAACAGCACAAAATGTTAATGAATTAAGGGAGGCATTAGAATTAAGTTTGAAAGATGGTTACATATATGAAGTGGCTTAATGTTAAATAGTTAAGGTAGAGTCATTGTTTTGTTTCCACTCACTCCTTAGGTCGACATTTCCTTTTACTGCCTACTATCTGTTATGTGTGAGTACAAGGATAAATCTTAAAAAGATTACTAATGTTAGGGACAAGTGATAGAAGAAACTTCCGGCGCAAATAAGCGAATAGGCTTAATAAAATCAAGATAAGTTAGGCTCTCTGACGGAATTTAAACCATTGGAGGGCTATTTTTATTACAAACATGTAATTTTACCCATTGCATTATATCCTCTCCATCAATAAAATAGGAACATACATTCGTATTTAAGGAGATGTTTTCATGGCTAGTAAAATACTTGATCCGCTTGTAACAAAATTCATTTTGCCCGAACACGCCGAGATGATACGTCAGCATCACGAGGATAAGAAACTGATCGAGAAACCGATCATTGAAGAGGATGAGCTAGCCGAATTTTGCTACAGGATATCTGACTCACGACAGTATGATTATGCTCTTACTATTAGCTGGTGGAAAGAGACCAGAGGGGCTAAAGGAGTAATTGAATCTGCTTGGGGGTGGGTAGATAAGTTTGATTTAATGTTTAAACAAATCAAATTAAAGAACGATGAGGATTTCTGGTGGATACCTGTAGAAGATGTGATTAGTGTAGAAACCTAAGCAATAACTTTTTGCATCTAAATGGAATGTATTTCGAGTGAGAACTGGGATACGGCACCCCCCTAATTACATTTTGGGGGTGCAAAAATTCATTTGTTTTACCGACCTTAGTTTATAAGTCTTTAACTACTCATTGGTTTAAATCTGTTTATCAGGGGCAAAGTCTCCAGGATGAATGAAAGCGAAGTCTTCTACATAGCACGATTTCTCATCTCGATCCATCCAACGATCTGAATGTTATCGGAGTAATGCAAGTAAATTCCCAGTTTATGAGATCCATTTACCTGGAGGAACAAGGATAAAGCCGCCACCCTTAACGGATAAGCAAAAAGGGGTTGTGCATTTTATAGAGAATATGGTAATTGCGAAGTATTACATAATAAAGGGAGGGAAGGGCTATGAATATTCTACTCAAAAGGTTTCTTATAATATTAATTTCTATAATAGTGTTTCTATCTCTAATTGTATACTTTGCATTCTATTCTACTTTATTTCTACAAAAGGGCGATTTACTGAAAGAGGTGTCTTCTCCAAATAATACATATACTGCAAAGGTCTATCGCTTTGGGGATGAAGGTGGGCTGAGAGTTGATGTAAATGTTGGCTTTTTTAGTGACAAGCTTATTTATTGGAGCTGGAAAGAAGCAAATACCGATGTAAAATGGACAGACGACATTCATATAAAAATAAATGGTAGATTACTTGATGTTAGAACAGATAAGTTTGACAAAAGGTTAATGGATTAAGATAATATTGAGGCATTTTTGCTAGTAGGTACAACAATGAACAATTTACTAAGGGTGTTTCTTGCAATGTCTATTCTTTACTTACATTGTTTTTGAAACTATAGTGTTAACCCCGTTGGTATGACGGCAAAGTCATTAAGAATTTCATGATAAGAGAGGACCCTATATTTTGTGGATTATTTATTTAGGATGAATCTCGATAAGATATTTTAAAGGAGTAAATAACAAGTGGAAACTCTTCCAAATTGGTTTTGGATTATATATTACTTATTTTTGTTAGCAACATTAAAAACGGCTTTATCCAGCCTTGTTAAAAAACAGGTTTTAAGAATAGTATCTAGTTTTACAATTATTTTTGTGTGTACGATTCCCTTTATAGGTTTAATTCATAGTATTGAAAGACAAGATGGATTAAATGAGTTTGAATATTTTAGAGGTCAATTACAACAAGAAGAGATGTGGACTATTTATTCAATAGTAGGATACGTATACCTACTTGTGTGGTGGGGGCTAGTAATCAGAAAAGAAAAGATTAATTAATATATTGAATAACATATCTTGAAATCAGTTGCTTCACTGCTTGAATTAAATCTTTCTTTATTAAAGGGTAAAGATATGTAATGTAGTCAGCAGCCGGATTCTCTTCTTGAAGATCAGAGAGATATTTAGTCACTTTAACATAACCAGCAAGGTATCAAATTTACTCCATGAAGAGTAGAATATTGGTTTAACATCAACAAATATATTTACAGGTAGTTGGCCCTATACTATAATGTATTCAAATTCTATTTGTTTTTTTTGGCCATCTTACCAGTTGAAAAACTTGTAAGTACTGAGCAGTTAACCAAAATAAATCAGCTCTTTGTGAGCACATGTACCCAATATGGGTCTATGTGTTCATAAAGAGCTTTTTTTGTTGTTTATACATTAAAAAAGAGCACTCGAAGTGTAAATGATTAGTCAGCTGAAATGTTGAAGCAAAATAGATCAGCAACTTAATACTAGATATGAGGATGTGGTGTTCTTAGAGGTACTACAAGTAAATAATTAGTGGTTACATGTAAACTTCCCACGCTATTAATCAGCTAATTCAAGAATTAAAAATACTAAAAAACAATATATATCAAAAAAATTCTCAAAACTAAAGGAGTTCATTACATGAAAAATCAATTAGCGCATTGTTACATTGACACTAATACTAGCAGTATTCAATGTACGACGTATGAACTTATTCAAAATAAATTGGTTCAAATACGTAGTAAAGAATACCAAGATCTAAAGAAGGAGTTTTATGCTGAAAAAAATAAAATGAGAGCGATACTGAATGAAGGTGGTTGTTTTCTTTACATGAATAATCCAGTCATGAGAGAAACAGCTAAGCTAATGAAGAGGTATCTAAGTTGTTTAGAAAAGATGAATAAATGCAAGGCAAGAATGAATCAAATTGAAAAAGAGATAAACCAACTAATTAAACGATAAGAGAAAGATCCCTTACTTTGATGTAAGGGATCTTTCTCTTTAAAGGGAGAGGTATTAGATGAGTAAGGTATACGGGATTATAACAAATAAAATCATAAAATTATTAGAAGAAGGAGTTGTCCCATGGAGAAAGCCTTGGAACTCAATTGGATTGGCTGTTAATTGGGTTACTCAAAAACCTTATAGGGGAATAAATACCATGCTACTTGAGCCTGGGGAATATGCCACAAAAAAACAAATCAAAAATGCTGGAGGTAAAATAAAAGAAAAGGAAAAAGGACATATGATTGTTTTTTGGACATGGTTAGATGTTAATGACGATGAAGAAAGTAATGCCGATCTTGACAGTGAGACTACAAAAAAAATACCGTATATCCGATACTATAAAGTTTATGAAATCAATACACAATGTGAGGGATTATTAAGTAAAAGAAAAGACAAGGAAGTATACGATCACAACCCAATTGAAGAAGCGGAAGCCATTATAAAAGGATATAAAAATGCTCCTACAATTAAGTTTGGCCATAATAGAGCTTCATATAGTCCTCTCTTTGATTTGATTAGAATTCCATCGATGTGTGATTTTAAAAGTGTCGAAGAATTTTATAGTACGCTATTTCATGAATGTTTGCATAGTACTGGGCGAAGAACGAGACTGAATCGTAGCGGTGTAATTGGAAAAATTATCTATGGTTCAGAAATATATTCTCGGGAAGAATTAATTGCTGAATTAGGTGCAGCCATGCTTTGTGGAGTATGTGGAATTGATAATAGCACGATTGAGAATAGTGCTTCCTATATTAGTTCCTGGTTAAGAAAACTTGAAGATGATCCAAAATTAATAATTCAAGCTGCTGCACAGGCACAAAAAGGAGTGGATCTGATTCTTGACGTCCAGTATGATATCTAATGAAAAAGAGGATATCAAGTCTTTTTCTTGATACATTAGGTTAATATCAGACCTTAAGGTTAGTTTAGGATTCAAAACTTTAAAATCATTGAATTGAATACTAAAATCAAAAAGGAAATCTGGAATGGTAACGAACAATTAAAATATTATAGAGATTAAATCCATAAACAATTATCAGCATCGTGATGAAGGTGGATGGCCATTGTTTTACAACGCTTTTCTTGAGTGAGGAGACATGTTGCAATCCCTAAAATGACATGAAAAGTCCCCTTTTGGCGAAAGGGGGCTTTCTTAATACTATGACTATCCATACAATATCTGGCGAGTGTTTTTTTCGTTGAAATTTAGTTTGATGAATCAAAAAATCCTAAAGGATACAGATGATCAGACTCAGGAGATACATCTGTAATCTTCGTAAATAGAGTATCAAAGTTTTCTTCTGCAATTAAGTGGTCGACAATAGCTTCAATTGTCTCAGGCTTGACGTTTTCGACTAGAACCATGTCACTAGCCCAAAAATAGAGTCCACTCATATTTTCACTAGATGTTTGATTCTTTTTTGTAAGTGTTTCAATATTTTTATAAGTAAAGAATGATGCAATGTACCTTGTTCTATCTGGAAAGGACACAATGACATCAGTATTATCATCGTATGGATCAAACTCTGCTTCACATTCTTCCGATTCTATCCATATATATTTTTTTTGATGTTTTTTTACATGATTCATTCAAATTGCCCCTTTAATAGTAAAAGTAATTACTAGTTATATAGTTTCTTCAACCGGTTAATGACATCCTGTTGATTGTTTTTATCTGATTTACCTAAAATTTCAAAAGTATCACCTTTTAATCTATAATAAACCCTAGCCCCTTCTTTTCCTCGTAATTCAAAAACATTCCCAAAGACAGGTTTTGTCCCTTTGCCTGGCGTATCATGACCTCTTAAAAATCGTTCAACCAAATCATTTGCTTCTTTCTGAACCTGCGTATTTCTCATAGCTTTTTCTGTTTCTTTTAAGATCACTCTATCTTCATCGATCCTTGACTTTACAAAATATCTACCAATCTTCTGTCGTCCTTTTAGGACATCATTGGCAAGATCGACTACATCATCACCATATTTTTTCAGTAAGTCATACGTTTTTTTACCGACTTTGGCTCCCTTTCCAGCAGGAAATAGAGAGAGTATTGCGAATCCTTTCTCTGCATCGCTAGCTTTTGGATCAAAAATTGTTTTTACATCATCTAAAATTAAGAAATCCAGTCCTGCTTTGGCAGCGTCTAATAAAAAATTACCAGCATCAACTAACCATCTCTTACTAGAATCTATCCAATCAGAAGCCGTATCCTTTAAATCATCCCACCATGAACTAGAGCTAGCTGAAGCGCTAGCAAGATATAATTGCTTACCTTCTTTTGATATTTGAATCCTATCGTTTTGAATATTACCTTGCAGATTATCATTGTTACGTTGTTCCTGTTGATTTCTTAAAGCCATTACTTCTTTTGCGCTGTTCATATTTTGCCTGTAAAAATTTGAAGCATTAGAAACTGATACCATGTTCATCCTCCTAATATTTTTTGGGATAATAGTGGATATACAAATATATCCAAATAATATATCGGAAGAATATATAGGAATATTTAGTATTAAATGAAAAAATATATTTTTTAGTAAAAAATGAATATATAAATATATAGGAAAAATGATAGCTTCCAAAATTATTGATCTTCTTTTGCCTAAACACACAGAGATTTTACTACCACTTCACAACGATAGAAACCGATAGAGAAATCTATTTATTGAAGAGGTTGAGCTAATAGAGTTTTATTACAGGATGTCTGACTCTCGTCAGTTACAATTAGCTAGTGAAAAGTGACGATATCATGGGATATTAGGTCCTGATTATAAGAATGCTTGCCATGCTATCTTACAAAGGCGGATATGCCTCTGACCCCGGTTATTCAAGTAAGCTAATCGGGTTGATTGAAAAGGAGGGAATAACATGAAAACAAAATTAATAGTTCGAGCTGCTGCAACACAAAAAAAAGGAATGGATCTGATTCTTGACATCCAGTATGATATCTAATGAAAAAGAGGATATCAAATCTTATTCTTGATACAATGGTTAATATCAGACCAAGAATACTAAAATCAAGATGTAAATTATTTGGAATTACAATAAACAATGAAAATAGTATAGAGACTAAATCCATAAACATTTAAAACTATACGAAGACTACGGAATTGAGACCGCGGAATAAGGCGGTCTTTTTGTATATTAACTAGCTTTTTAATAAAGAAAAGTAAACCAATCTATTATTTTTTATTGACGTTTACATTATTATACATTAATGTTAAATTTAATAAATAATATAAAAAGTATGTAAAACTAAGGAAGGAGATTGGCATGAGTGACAAATTCAACAACTTAACTTACACAACAATAGGTGAGCTGATAAGACACAAAAGAAAAGAAAAGGGATTAAAATTGTCAGAAGTGGCCAGAATGACTGGGGTCACTAAAGGAATTATATCAAGGATCGAGACAGGTGAAACAAAAAATCCGAGGATAAAGTCTATAAAACCAATTGTTGATGTACTAGATATACCTTATGAGGAAATCATCGAATATTATATCCAATTGGAAAATCGAAATGCAATTTTAAATGACTTATTAATTGAGGTTGCTGAATTTTCAAACCCTTCCTTGATAGAAAAGGTGGTCTTGAAGTTTCTTGAAAACTCAAAAAAAAGCACTGATGAGTTGTTACAGAACTTAATCGAAATTGCCAGTACTTTTGGAATCGATGATGTGAGGCTAACTTTTTATAACACCATAATCAAATATGCTAGATCACATGGGGAATCACAATATATAGCCAAAGGGCTATATGAAAAATACATGATTGAGAGAGAAGATCTTAAAAATCTGGAGGAATCGTTTAAAGTTGGAGAAGAGGTTTTACATTACGTTGATTTTCTTTCTCAGGAAGAAAAACTCTCTCTTTATTACAGGATGTCACTTCACGCACATAATATAAAAAAATACAGCAAGTGCATTGAGATAGGAAAAAAAGGGCATGCCGAAGACGCAACAATCAATGAGTTAAAAGAGAGGGTTGCTCTAGCAATTTGTAATTCTTATTTCTATACAAATAGATTTGAAGAAATGGAGAAACATCTTCAAATCTATGAGAAATCAGGTTTTAACTTTATAATAGAAAGAGTCAAATACCTACGAGCCATTATCCTTTCCAAAACAGGTAAACATCAGGAAGCAATTCCAGTACTACGAGAGTGTGTAGAAGAAGCCTCTGCGGAATATAGACTACACAGAGTTAACGAACTTGTAGAGGCATTACTTAGCCTTAATGACTTAGATTCTCTACGTGAGATCTTAGATCAGGAGGAGGAGAATACATTAGTTAAGGTTTTCACACCATACAAATATTCAGAACTAGGTAAATACTTTAAATACAAAGGAACATTTTTAGTAAAAAGCGGCTTATTTAATGAGGGAATGGAAGCCTATGTAAAAGGTATGAATTTTTACAGTAACATTAGTGACCGTAGTGGAATTATGGAGTGTTCTGAAATGATTTACGGTTATCTGTGCGAACGGGGTAAAGAAATGAATTTAGGTCTTTTGAAAAAAATGAAGAAAGTGTATAATATAGTAAATAATGGTGATGGAAGGAGAGGTAAAGATGAAGAAGCATTTATCTCTACTGATGACAGCTTCACTGGTATTATGTAGCACTTTTTTCACTGTAGAAGTATTTGATAAATCTGAAGATCATGTAATTTACAGTAGTGCTAAAGCATACACAGATGATCCCGGCCATTAATTTTTCAGTCTTAAAGAACACTAATCACAGTGTTCTTTTTTTGTTAGAATTTTGTCGGATTTTGTCGTAATTTATCAAACGTTTCGTTTTTTTCGTATTCCGTTATTACACGGAACTCTTGGTAAAATAATACATAACAGGGAATGAGGAGGTGGTTATTATTAGCCATTGTTTCTTAGTTATGAATGATTTACAACATACTGTTGAAAACCTTCAGCAGCAATTAGTTGATCTATATGACACAGAAGGTTCGTTTTCAAGTCCAGCAATACTACAGTTGAGTCAACAACTAGACGAATACATTGTTGTAATCCAAAAATGTAAAATTGGTCTTTAGGAGGCATATATAATGCTGGTATGGGGTGGTCAAGACCCTATTGTTTGTATTAATCTTCAAAAGGGTAAAAAAGAAGATAAATTAGAAGTACTTAAAAATAAATGGTTTATAAGGGACGATACCAAAAATAAAAATCAAACAGGAGCGTTTATACATGGCTATTTCAAATCTTCATGCACTACGCCCAATACAGATAGAAATCAGATACCATCTAAAATCATATAACTATACGCTTAGTAAGCTCAGTGAAATGACTAATATCAATGTCGGGCACTTATGTGGATTCTTGAAGGGAGAAAGGGACTTAACGGTCGATCAACTCGACTCGATTGGCAAAGTCTTTGGCCAGCCAGCTGGATGGCTATATGACTTGTATATTGATGAATGCTTTCCAGACGGGAAAGTTTCTATTAGAAGAGTCAAGAACTATTTAATCCAGTGTGCGGAGATAGGCAGAAAAGATTATATCCAGTCAGTAGTTGACAGGCTATTAGCCTCCTATAAAGCCATTGACATCTTTTTTTATGTAGCAGAGAGATTATTCCATAGAGGTAGAAAGAAGGAATCCGCTTATTTTTACCAGTTGGTGGTTGATAACGAAATACCTAGCAGGAAAGAACGATTTATTTTGAGTCACTACCGTCTTTTCCGTGTGTCCGAAAAAATTAATACTGAGGCAGTATTGAGGTCTGTAATTAATTTTGAACCATATTGGAAGAGACTAGAGGAAGGACAACAACTTGACGCTCTTTTACAACTAGCTGGTTGTTATAAGATACTACAGAGATGGGAAGAAGTAAGGAAATATACAGATAAATTGTTGAAACAAGCCTATTCAATACATGATAAATTATCTGGAGAAAAAAGAGATAATAACGAAGAAAAAACGAAGAAATTTAAACTAGAGAACAAATTAGTTGAATATTTAGGGCAAGGATATATGTTAAAAGCTATGTCTTACGAAAAACAGGGGCTGTACGAACAAGCTAAGAAAATGGTCGGGTACTGTATCGATTTTAGATGGTTCAAGCTACTTGATGAAACGGAGCGAGTAGAGATGGAAAAATATAAACATCTGGCTCAAGAGTACATGTATAGACTGGATATGCTTATGGGAAACAAAAACATGTTAGATGACTACACGAAATATCTAAAAGACCATCCAGAAGGAATTCTATCTGGTTTAGTAGCAATTTTAGAAGCAGCCAATAAACATGGATTTACTGTAGACGCTACCTTAGATGAGTTTTCAAA
>NZ_JAPTNK010000033.1:0-18188 GCF_026891775.1 Brevibacillus halotolerans | reverse complement strand
GAGCCCCTTGGTAACAGTTCAGTGATGTTAGGGAAAAGCGTGGTATTAGTTTAGAAAAAATACAAGGATGAAATAAAATGAAAAAAATCGTCTCCTAAAGAAATAAGGAAACGATTTTTTCTTTTGCGAAAACGTTCGGGAAAGTATACATTATGGCTGTTCCAGATATGCTGTTTAATTTCGTTCATAAAAGTACATAAAATAGTTTGCAGACGTCCGCTGTAAATCACCCACTTTTACAAACTATCATGCGGTATAATTTACCTAATTGATAGTGTAGGAGGATTTCTAATATGGGTGCAGGAGTTAAACTTGGGTATGTTCGCGTATCAACTAAGGAGCAAAACTTGGATCGTCAAATAAAGAAGATCAAAGAGCTTGGTGTTGATGATCGGTTTCTCTTCATTGACAAGCAAAGTGGAAAAGACTTTGATCGTCCTGGTTATCTTGCAATGAAAAAAGTAATTAGAGCAGGCGATACCATTTATGTAGATGCACTAGACCGCTTAGGCAGGGATTATGACGGTATCGTAAGTGAGTGGAAAGAAATCACACGTACACTGAATGCAGATATTATTGTTTTGGAAAACGCATCACTATTCGATAGTAGTAAGTTCAAAGCAATGGGTGACATGGGTAAATTAATGGAAGATCAGTTTCTTTCGCTGCTTGCCTATGTAGCTGAACAAGAACGTAAAAAAATCAAACAACGTCAAGCTGAGGGTATTGCAGTTGCTAGGGAGAAAGGTGTTCGACTAGGAAGACCAAAGCTCTCCTTAGATACACTATCAAAAGAACAACGTATGAAATTCGAAACGCTATATCCTCAATGGAAAAGTGGTACTATAACTGCTGTAAAGTTTATGAAGGAACTCGATTTAAAAAGGACGACTTTTTATAAGGTATTAAAGGAATATGAAAATACAATATAAAGTATAGTTGTGGGAACCATTTCTATTAAAGATTAGAAACTGTGTGATTGTATTATAATCTCTAAGTCTTTATACTAAAGAGCATGTTCTATTTCGGAAAATAAGGAGTGTATATATAAATGGGAATGTCTTGTGGGATTGTAGGTCTGCCGAAGATGCAACAAGCAATGAGATAAAAGAACGTGTTGCATTAGCTATTTTGAATTCTAACTCAAGGATGGGTAGATATACAGAGTTAGAACAATCCCTTGATGTATATATAAAACTAGGTTACAACCTCATAATAGAAAAAGTTAAATATTTTCGTGCAATTATTCTTTTCAAAACTGGACAGCATAATGAAGCTATTTCTTTATTGAAGGATTGTGTAGAAGAAGCATCAAAAGAAGATCGACTTCACAGAATAAATGATCTAATAGAGGCCTTGTTGAAAATTGATGACTCGGACTCTCTCAAAACTATCTTCAAACAAGAAATAAAAAATACTTCGGTTAAAATTTATACTCCCTATAAGTATTCAGAGCTGGGTAAATACTTTATGAACAAAGGGATCTTTTTAGTAAAAAGCGGCTTATTTAATGAAGGAATCGAAGCATATATAAAAGGGATGGATTTTTACAGCAACATTAACGATCGTATTGGAATCATGGAATGTTCTGAAATGATTTATGGTCATTTGTGCGAACAAGGTAAAGAAATGAATTTAGGTCTTTTGAAAAAGATGAAAGAAGTGTATAATATAGTAAATAATGGTGATGGGAGGAGAGATAAAAATGAAGAAACGTTTAACCGTATTGATGACTGCTTCACTGGTAATATGTAGCTCTCTTTTCGCTGTCGCAATTTTCAGTAACTCTGAAAATCATGTATTCTACAGTAGTGCTAAAGCAAATCACGATGATCCCGGCCATTAAATATTCATTTCTATGTTTAAAGAACACTGTTATCAGTGTTCTTTTTTTTTTTGAAAAAATTGTAGAATCTTGTCGTAATTTATCAAACGTTTCGTTTTTTTTGTATTCTGTTATTTCACGTAACTATTGGTAAAATAATACATAAAAGGGAGCTGGGAGGTGGTTGTTATTAGCCTTTGTTTCTTATTAATGAATGATTTACAACAAACGGTTGAAAACCTTCAGCAGCAATTAGTTGATCTATATGACACAGAAGGTTCGTTTTCAAGTCCAGCAATACTACAGTTGAGTCAACAACTAGACGAATACATTGTTGTAATCCAAAAATGTAAAATTGGTCTTTAGGAGGCATATATAATGCTGGTATGGGGTGGTCAAGACCCTATTGTTTGTATTAATCTTCAAAAAGGTAAAAAAGAAGATAAATTAGAAGTACTGAAAAATAAATGGTTTATAAGGGACGATACCAAAAATAAAAATCAAACAGGAGCGTTTATACATGGCTATTACAAATCTTCATGCACTACGCCCAATACAGATAGAAATCAAATACCATCTAAAATCATATAACTATACGCTTAGTAAACTCAGTGAAATGACTAATATCAATGTCGGGCACTTATGTGGATTCTTGAAGGGAGAAAGGGACTTAACAGTCGATCAACTCGACTCGATTGGGAAAGTCTTTGGACAGCCGGTTGGATGGCTGTATGACTTGTATATTGATGAATGCTTTCCAGACGGGAAAGTTTCTATTAGAAGAGTCAAGAATTATTTAATCCAGTGTGCGGAGATAGACAGAAAAGATTATATCCAGTCAGTAGTTGACAGGCTATTAGCCTCCAATAAAGCCATTGACATCTTTTTTTTTGTAGCAGAGAGATTATTCCGTAGAGGTAGAAAGAAGGAATCCGCTTATTTTTACCAGTTAGTGGTTGATAACGAAATACCTAGCAGGAAAGAACGATTTCTTTTGAGTCACTACCGTCTTTTCAGTGTGTCCGAAAAAATTAATACTGAGGCAGTATTGAGGTCTGTTATTAACTTTGAACCATATTGGAAGAGACTAGAGGAGGGACAACAACTTGACGCTCTTTTAAAACTAGCTGGTTGCTATAAGGTACTGCATAGATGGACAGAAGTTGGTAGATATGCAGATAAATTATTGGAGCAAGCTGATTCAATCTATGATCAATTATACGAGGAAAGAAGAAACAAAAACAAAACAACTAAAGTATTTAAACTAGAGAACAACTTAGTCGCATATTATGGACAAGGGTATCTGTTAAAAGCTATTTCTCTCGAAAAACAGGGGTTGTACGAACAAGCTAAAGTATTTGTCGGCTACTGCACCGATCTTAAATGGTTTGAGCTACTTGATGAAACGGAGCGAGTAGAGGTGGAAAAGTATAAACATTTTGGATTAGAGTATGCATTTAGACTGGATATGCTTATAGGAAACACAAACCTGTTAGATGACTACACGAAATATCTAAAAGACCATCCAGAAGGAATTCTATCTGGTTTAGTAGCAATTTTAGAAGCAGCCAATAAACATGGATTTACTGTAGACGCTACCTTAGATGAGTTTTCAAACGAAATAGACTCTTTTAATAGATATCATGAATCAACCAATTTAGATCATCAACTAGAATTTAGGTACCAGTTAACTATTTACCAGTTCAAAAATAAACGTTATCAGAACGGGATAACAGAAGCATTAAGGTGTCTCACTTTATCTTCTATCTTGAATAAAAGTAAGGAATTCATAAAATGTGTGGCACTTTTTGAAGCATATAGAGACCACGCATCATCTCAACAAGAAAGAGACTATAAGATAGCCTTGGAGGAGGTGATGAATGATGGAACATTAAAAGGACGTTCTCACCCGCTCAGTGAGGAACGTCCAATTGTGAAACATTAACACACATTTATCTTAGCACAAAACGATTACGATTTACAGAATTTCTCAGGGAATTTAATGTAGAAGTTAGATAAAGCTTCATGAATATTTGTCGAAAAACCATAAAATCCTTTTGAAACAGCCGTTTTTCAACTATTCATGAAGCATCTAAGCCTGGAGTGTTATTTATGAATTTGTGGGGATCAGAAAAGAAAAAGTTCTTACAAGAAAATAAGAAGCAAGAATGGGGAGAACGGAGAATTCAACTTAAGAATGAAGCCAGAAAAGTTTTGATCAACAAGAAAATAACAAACCAAAACAATAAACCAAAAAATTTGGATGGTGATATGGTTTGAATTTAAAGCTAAAAAAGGGGATATTGTCTCTACTTTCAGTTACGTGCTTATCCTTGACATTTACTTCTGTTGTCACAGCTTCTTCTGCTAATACAAATGTTGTGAAAGATACAAAATATTACGATCCAAGCCAATACAATATGCACTTTGACCATGAAACAGGATGGTATGTTGATGACTCTGGTAAGACAGTTTATGACCCAGTAAACTTTAGACTCGTCCTAATTGAAGCAAATGTTTATTTAGACTTGAAGAACAAAAAAATTATACCTATAGGAACTTCTAAAGGTATCGTCAAAGAGCAAAAAGTTGTAAGTGCTACTCTTAAAGCCATTAAAGGTTTCGGTAAAATCGTAAGAGCTGGTGGATGGGTACTTGAGAAGACTATAGGCTTGTGGAGTAAATCTAAAGCAGATTTAATACGGAAATACTCAAGAGAAATCGCAGATGCTTGCGAAATGCTGGAAACGGGTACCAAAAAGGCCTTGATAAAAGCGTTAAAGAGATTTAACGTGCCAGAGGATGTAGCAAAGGATATTACTGATATCATCTTCTGGTTCATATAATTAATCATAACCTAGATCAAAATTGGTCTAGGTTATGATTAAATTATATCAAGAAAGGTGAGATGAAAATGAAGAGGTACCCTTGGTTAAATGCTTCTGTTTTCTTTTACATTCTTGGAATAGTCGTATGTGGTGTCATGGCTGGCACCTTAATCCATACTCTATTTTTATATTTCATGTCTTTGATATTTGAAATTAGAATTGAATCCTTTTTTTCCGCGATTGCTTTTTCGACAATTGTGTATCTCTTGATAATACCATCTTTTTTATCCAGCTTTATCACTTCTATGATCAATACAAAATCGGTTGCAAATGGCATAAAATTAAGACTTTTAGAAACTGTAGTATCATTCGTACTTTACTACTTCTCAGTATCTTTTTTAGAAAATATGTATTCTGGAATTTCTATTTCATCAATGGGAATTGTAGTATTAGCGTTAATTTATGCCTTAATAATAAGGTTCGATGACCTCTATAATTACTTAAAAAAGAAATTAATATCATAATTACTTACAACTGGGAAAAAGTATTTTTAACAGAGGGAGTTTTTTTTCATTATATTAAGTTCACTTACAACCTATTTCATTATAGCTACCTCAACTTGATATTACACATTCCTTTCATT
Source organism: Brevibacillus halotolerans (assembly GCF_026891775.1). Taxonomy (NCBI): domain Bacteria; kingdom Bacillati; phylum Bacillota; class Bacilli; order Caryophanales; family Paenibacillaceae; genus Brevibacillus; species Brevibacillus halotolerans. Next base: position 12,892 of record NZ_JAPTNK010000033.1, on the reverse strand, counting down.
CCCATCAGTAGTTGTAGTAGTGACTATCTTCATACTACATTCCATATCTAATAAGAGTGAGGTTTGATAAATGTTGTTACCATCAGACATAAATGGGGGAAGTGCAAGCATGAATGGTGTCAGTTTTTATAGTGACAGCCATGTTTCAAAAGCTACACTATCCCCAAATGGGACTATAGAAATAGAATGTAAAAAGAGAAATGAGCGAAGAGTCCAATTTCTGCGTTTTTTTGAAAAAATCCCTTTTATTAGAGGGGTAGTTATTATAGGTCAGATGATATTAGTAAAAAAGAAATTGCGTATATTCTATAGTCTGTTTGCCAGTCTGTTTGTTAGTATGTTTATTGTAATTAAATGGTTTCCTCAGTTCCTTCCAGAAGCTAAGATAATAATTCCCGCGCCCCTTATTATATCATTAACTATGTCAGTCATATTGCTTGTATTAATTATTAGTCTGGCAGTAATAAGATTTAGTAGGCTGTCTAGATATCATGGTGCTGAACATATGGTCTATAACGCTTTTAGTGCTGGTATAGATTTGACAATTGAGAATGTGAGGAAGATGAGTCGAATATCCGATGATTGTGGCACTAATCTTATAACCATATTGGTAGTGGTATTACTCTTATTAATGATTTTGTTTCCATACATGCCACTTTTGAATCTGTTATTGAGTTTATCATTAAGTTATGAGATTTTTCGTTTACAGAACAACATTCTTTCACGTTTATTCATGAATTTTGGTGGTTTTGTTCAAAAGTATTTTTCTACTGCCGACCCAACTGACAAACAAATTGAAATAGCAATTCTTGCGTTAAAGTCACTTGATGACTAACTCAACCGGGCTGAAAAAGCATATGCATTTACACCGTAATGGAGGTAATTAATTTGGAGATTATTAAACATAAGCTTAACTGGGATGAGTTTGATCATGTATATAATGTGAGTGCCGATCAGATGGAGATGAAGCAGCGCTACTCAAATGTCTTTTACGCTGCTTTGCAAATTTATTGAAGGTAGCTTATGGCTATATGCCAAGTGTTAAGAATATTATGGTACGGCACTGTTTTATTGTAAACGAGGCGGGAGAAGCTATTGACCCTACAAAATTGCTTGTAGAACGGTGTTAACGAAACTGACGATGTCTACGTATCATTTAAAATATTCGAAACCTATCAAGAGTATAGAATAATAGCTGCTTACCTGATCTAATAAAACCACTCATGGATTTAGATGCTTTATTTAGAAGAAGCCCTTGGGCTGACAGTAGTAATAAGATTTTCATTGGACTTTTCCTATTATTATGTGACTTACCTATCAAGGTCGGTATGATAAACTAAAAGTAACCTGGTATTATCCCCTTTGAGTAGACAGTGTAAAAAGCCCGCCCATCTGACGGTGGGTTGTACACTCTACTTGGAGGGGATTTTCCTATGGATAAAAAAGGTTAGAAATTCAAACGTTATTCCGAGGAGTTTAAGCTGAAGGCTGTAAATTTGTATCAAGAAAGAAGGATGTCCTATAAAGCGATAACTAAAGCATTAGGAATACCAAGTTCAACTCAGGTTAAGCAGTGGGCTCGAAAGTTCAATAGCGGAGAAGGGATTATGGATAAACGAGGGAAGAGCCGTTCTGATGACCACCCTTTTATTGGTCGTCCACGCACCAAATTTGCTACTGTGGAAGAAGAAAGAGATTATCTTAAAGCGCAGGCAGAAAACCTAAAAAAGCGCAATCCGAATCTGCACCTAAGGGGAAGGTATGGAAAGTAAATCGGTTTTTAATCATAAATGAGCTGCGTAAAAAATATCCCCTTACTTGGTTAGTGGAAATTGCGAGAGTGTCTCTATTCGGTTACTACAAATGGCTCAACGCAAAAGGAAAACCATCATTGAGACAAGAGCAGAATCAAAATCTGAAGGAACATCTAATAGCGATCCACCAAGCTCATCCATACTTCGGATATCCAAGAATTCAAATTAATTGAAATATCCGGAGGGAATTTGCTTTCCATGGAATGTTTATGGTCGACATATCTCACGATGAGCTGGAGGAACGGATTATTTCTGCTTCACATTGGCTTTCCTGTGGAAGATGCAATTCAACCGTTAAATGAAATGATAGGAAGGGATAACCGATAAATAGAGAGAGCGAGAACCGATCTGACAAACTTATGCTAAACATAAAGAGGACGCGTTATGCTGCTTATCACCAAGAGAAAAAGAGTGCTATATTCTAACTCACGGTGAAGGATTTTCATTTGAGGAAACGGCTAGATTTTTGTGTATTTCGAGAAGTAGTGTTCAAACACTGGCAATACGCGCAAAAAAAAATTGCAAATCGTGTAGTTTCAAGCCTATTCCTTGTCGGATAGGCTTTTTTGATCATAAAAGAATCGTATATTTTTTATTTTTTGAATAAATAGATATAAGTTCCAAAAACTATTCAAAATATTTTTAATTTTTTATAATATAATACATATATTACAAAAAATAACAGGAGTTGAATGTAGTGAAACTATTCAAACCTACAGCAGTAGCTATGGTTCTAGTAGCTGGATTATCGACTTTTTCTGTTGGCGTATCAGTAAGTGAAAATCAGCAGGTTAAACCTAAGAGCGTTAGTCTTCAAACTGCATCAACACAAGAATTAAGAATGAGTTGAACCGTCTTATGAGGGAAACAAAAACAAAAGAATTTTGGGTGGGTTCAACAACTGATGTTACTTTAACACTTCTTCAATGGAGGGGGGATGGCAAGAGAGATGGGTACCCCAAGGTAACATACAAGCTTATGAATCCTAATGGAGAAGTATCCGTTAAGGAGGTATATGCGCAAATTACAATTGAAGGAGATTTCAAGATAACGTTTCCCAATCTTCCCTCTGGGAGTTACTATATCCATATTATAAACAACTCTGATTTTCCGATTCACGGTTTTGGATATGTTGAATATTAAGAAAGCCATTTAAAAAACGTTGCTTTAAAAATGTTTCATAAAAAAGAAGTCACTCTTGATGAGTGGCTTTTTTGTCATGCAAAAGCCACCTATATGTAGAAGGGTAAAACGATGGGAGGTGCTGAATTGAAAATCGTTTCTTTAAGTGATAAAGAAATTGAATTAATCATTAGCGCTCTTGATTATCAAAACTACGAATTTGCAACTTTTGAGGATGATTCAGGTCATTACGATCTTAAATTAAAGCTAGAGCAAAGACTTAATCAAACACAGTAGCTACCTATATCCATCAAATGTTGTAGATTGATGCATGAAAGATACGAAAATTAAAGTATATTAAAAAATATCAATACATTGCAAAATATTGTAAAAAAGTATATATTTGGTATATATTTACATATAAAATACTTGGAGGTGCTTTAATTGAAAAAAGTAATTTTTAGTCTTTTAACATTAGCTCTAGTTACAAGTATTTCCTCATCCGCATTGGCTACAGAAAAAATTAAAGAAACAGAAGTAAAACCGTTAGCAGCAATATTCTATGATCGTGAACCAAATGATACCTGGGAACAAGCTAATCCGTATATGATAGGTGGGCAAATTGACGGAAAATTAGGTCGGAATGATGATAGTCAGGACTGGTATACATTTACCCCTACGCGATCGGGTAAAGTTAGTTTAGTCTTTGCTTATAGTAAAGGGTATAAAAATGTTTTTAGAGTAGAAGTGCATGAAAAATGGAGAGAAGGGAGAAAACCCTTAAGTAGGATAGTAAGCACAAAAGATCCAGGAGATGTTTTACAATTTGATGTTGAAGCAGGAAAAAAATACTATATATGTGTCGATATTTCGATAATAAACTATGATGATGGTAGACATGATTACAATGTATATACAGAGTATATAAATTAAACTCAATAAAGGAATAGAGCTACTCGATAACTGGGTAGCTTTTTTTCATGAAAGGGTGATTAACATGGCATCTACTTCATTCACAGTTAAAGTTAATGGAATTGAGGAGTTAAAGGAGCTTACAAAAGCAATTGAAGATGTTGTGACAGCACTTGAGAAGTTAAATAAATGTACGAGCAAAAGGAATACAGTAACATTATCACCGGCTTTCAATGTAACGAATGCTCAATGTGTAGATGCGGTTTCTACCCAAACGTTGGATCGGATAAATGATGAAATTACCAAGTCTCTTGAAGTGAGTGGCAGAAAGTATGGACTGTAATTCGGTAATTATATTAAAAAATTGCTGTTATATTCCGGCAAAATAAAAACGTATTGTTAAACATTTTTTTCCATATTACCATAATAATGTATTTAATAAGTTGAAAGGGGAAAATACTTATGAAAAAAGTTCTCACAACTCTCTGTTCTACTGCTTTAATGTGTTCCGTTGTTGTTTCGCCTGTTTTGGCAACTAACACAATTGAAACTAAGAATGCGGAGACCACAGGACTTCAAGTAATGGCAGCTGGTGACCGTTGGGTTAATAGTGGAGTTATTACTTCTGGGGAAGTGGAATTAGTAACAGTAAAAACTACAGGTGGTTTAAGTTTTAGTGGTGAGGTAAGCAATGGAACAGTAAAACTATTGGCGAATGGAAAAGAAATAGCTGAACTGAAAAGTGGAGATTACCACGGAAGCAATAGTAAGAAATGGCCGAATCTTAAGGCAGGGACATACACGATAAAAGCAAAGCATCATTACGGATATCCTGAAATTAAAGGGGTTATATATTTTAATTAATTAAAATAAGGGATTTAGCTGAGTCTAGTGACTAAGCTAAATCCTTTTTTTGCAAAACAAACTCAATAGGTGGTGGTGATTATGTAATGGCTAGATCAAGAAGTCCAAATAGAGAAAAAGCCGAAACAATGTATCTCGAAAGTGGCGGAAACATGCTTTTGAAAGACATTGCGGAACAACTTGGGGTAAGTGATTCACAAATACGTAAGTGGAAAAATCAAGACCAATGGGAATCAAAACTCAATAGTAACGTTACCAAACGAGTAGGGGCGCCAGAAGGGAATAAAAACGCCGTAGGCAATCGTGGAGGAGCTGCACCCAAGAGGAACAGCAACGCGGTAAGCCACGGCTTTTTTCGTAAATACTTCCCTGATGATTTAGCTGAGATTATAGAAGAGATTGAATCTAAATCTCCTCTGGATATGTTGTGGGAAAACATCATGATTCAGTACACAGCTATCATACGAGCGCAAAGGATAATGTTCGTAGAGGATAAAGAAGAAATGATTAAAGAAATCAAGAAAAGGAAGTTCGACATCGTGGACACTAGTACGAAGGAAAAAGCATCCTTCGAGCAGGTGGTTACTAAAGAAGAGTATGAATTTCAATTTTCTTGGGATCGTCATGCTACATTTCTAAACGCTCAATCAAGGGCTATGGCAACTCTACAAGGCTTGATTAAACGCTATGAAGAGATGCTTAGCAGCTCACTGGTGACCGAAGAACAACGCTTGCGTGTTGAGAAGTTGAAAGGTGAAATAGCTGTCCTGGAACAAAAGACTTCCAAAGATGATGATAAGCCTATTGAAATCCTCATCAAGAGAAAGGGTGAGGGTTAATGGTTGAAAAAGAGGTTAATCCGCACTTTGAGGAGTTTTTGTTCAACTGGGATCACAAGTTTTATTTTCTGGTAGGAGGGTATGGTTCATCTAAGAGCTATCATGTGGCCTTAAAGCTAATTCTGAAGCTTTTAGAAGAAAAACGAACTGCACTAGTTATCCGTGAGGTCTACGATACTATTAGAGACTCTTGTTTCACATTATTTGAGGATATCGTTATAGAGCTAGGACTTGATGAAAAGATAAGGTTTGTAACATCCCCTATGCAGATTCGTTTTCCTAACGGCAGCAAGATCATATTCAAAGGAATGGACAAGCCTGCTAAATTGAAATCCATTCATAATGTCTCAATTATCTGGATTGAAGAGTGTTCAGAAGTTAAATATGACGGGTTTAAAGAGTTGTTAGGGCGGCTTAGACACCCAACGTTGAAATTACACATGATCTTGTCAACGAATCCAGTAAGCACATCCAATTGGTGTTTCAAACACTTTTTCAAGAACTCCAAAGCAAAACATTTTATCCTTGATGACAAAGATTTATACAAGGAAAGGGTATTGGTTGTAAAAGACACGTATTATCATCACTCAACTGCTGATGATAACTTATTTCTGCCAGCCAGTTATATTGAGCAGTTAGATGAGTTGAAAATACATGACCCTGATTTACACAGAATCGCTCGTAAAGGGGAGTTTGGTGTGAATGGTGTAGTTGTATTCCCTCAGTTTCAATCGCGTCCACACAGCGAAGTTATGCAGGCTATCGAGAGGATTAGAAGACCTATCTTGCGTGCAGGGATGGACTTTGGGTTTCAAACATCCTACAATGCGTTATTACGGCTTGCAGTGGATCATGGAGAGAAGATCCTTTATATCTACTGGGAGTATTACAAAAATAAAAAGACAGATAATAAGACGGCAGAGGAAATAGATGAGTTTAGACGTTCTGGTGAGTTTATCAAGGTTGATAGCGCCGAGCCGAAAACTATTAGTTTCTTCCGTCAAAAAGGATTCAACATGAGGGCAGCTAAAAAGTTCCAAGGCTCCCGTGAACAGTACACAAAGAAGATCAAACGTTTTAAAAAGATCATCTGTTCTGATCATGCCCAAACACCATAGAGGAATTGAAAGGGTTAACATTTGCAGTCGATAAACAAGGGGAAATACTCGAAGATGAGTTCACCACTGACCCTCATACGTTATCGGCTATTTGGTATGCGCTCGATGATTACGAGGTATCAGATTTAAAAGGTGGATCAGTTTCATTTGACTAGAAAGGAGATAGGAGAAGATGGATGAGAATAAGATAAAAGCTGTCACGGAAGTAACGGCTGACAATAAACTTATTACATGGGGCGACCCAGAGAATTTTCGGTATAACTTGGAAGGAAGTTGAAACAAGTACTTTATTTTTGAATAAGTTTTGCGATGTCTTCTTGTAGTTTCCTATTATTTTCTTCTATCAGTTGCGATTGCCAATCGAATATTATGGCCGGATACTACTGCATCAGGGTTTATGTACTGCAACAATATTTTGTCCAATTCTTAAACACTAAACTTAATTTTATCCATATTTTTATTCCTTTCCATTGGTTTATAAAAAGAACTTGAATGTGCGAAATTCATGTTCTTCTAACAAATGGATTCAACAATTAGATAGATAGTCCTACAAATAAAGGAGGTTTTATGATCTTTACTGAAACAGATCGGATTAATTAAATTAGAAGAGTTTATCTAACGAGAAGTAGACGAGTGGGAAGAAATTGACTGAGTTTTAAAAAAATTGGTGACAACGAGGACTTGAAAAAGCAGATCGAGATCCTACAAAACGATAACAAGACGAAAGATGAGCAATATCAAGAAAAGATCAAAGATATGCAAGTGGCTACAGCTATCAAGCTTGCCTTAACAGGCGAAGCACATGACCCTGATCTAATTGCGAGGCTACTAGATAAATCAAAAATTGAGATCAATGAAGACGGTACATTAGAAGGCGGTCTTGATGATCAAGTTAAGGCGTTGCGGAATGACCCCATAACGTGAGACAAATCAAAACACCTTCAAGAGAATGCAACCATGTCGTAAGATATGGAAGTAACCTGGAGGTGTTTTTTCTTTGGCAACGAGAGTGAGTTACCCTATGGAAATTAAGATGAAGGCTGTTGAGATGAGATTGGCTGGTATCCCCGTGAAAGAAGTGATGGATCAGCTTTGTATTAAAAACAAAACACAACTTAAAACATGGATGCGATGGTACAGAAATGGCGAGACACATCGTTTTGAGCAGCCTGTAGGTAAACAGTACACGTATGGGAAAGGGGCGGAATTTACCTCAGAGCTGGAGAAATTGAAACAAGAAAATAGGTTCTTAAAACAACAACTTGATGTTTTAAAAAAGTACAGGGAGTGGGAAAGGAGGTGTCACCAGAAGTAGTAGTTCAATGGATGAACGAGATAAAGGGAGAAGTATCTACGCAATTAGCATGCCAGTGGCTCGGAATTCCTCGCTCTACGTACTATCGATGGAGAAAACAAGTAGACGTACAGGTTCTGAATCCTTTGGTTTCCCATATCCGAAGATTGTGTCAGGAACATCGCTTTCGTTATGGATACCGTAAAATCACTGCACTTTTGCGACGAGTGATGCAAATTAATCATAAGCGAGTGCAACGAATTATGAGAGAAGAAGGATTGCAATGTCGAGTCAAAGTAAAAAAGCGAAAGAGAATCGGACAACCGATACAGGTTGCGGATCATCTTTTGAAACGGGATTTTCAGGCGAATCATCCGCTACAGAAGCTGGTCACAGACATTACTTACCTGCCTTACGGCGGAAAAATGTTGTACTTATCCAGTATCATGAGCTTATACAATGGCGAGATCATCGCCTACAATATTGGAGACACGCAAGATACTACCTTGGTTTTAGATACGTTGCAGCAACTTCCACTACTGGAGCAATGCATGTTGCGTCTATACATCGTCGGCTTATCAATTAGCTGTAAAGGAAAGAGGCATTACCATGAGTATGTCCCGGAAGGGAACACCTGTTGATAATGCACCGATTGAATCGTTTCACGCCTGCCTCAAGTCGGAAACGTTCATCCTCGAAGGGTTAACCTGTACAACGGCGGCAATCGTTGAACAGACCGTTCGAGAATATATCTCTTACTATAACTCAATTCGCATTCAAACAAAACTAAACAACCAGTTGCCGGTGGAATTCTGACGACTAGCTGCTTAAACGTGTAAGGTGTTTTGATCCCTGTCCTACAAACGGGGGTCAGTCCCGTCCCCACCGTGGGCGGGCTTTTTACACTGTCTACTCAAAGGGGATAATACCACAATGTGGTGCTTTTTTCTTTTGTACATATTGTTTACATCATGTCGCAATAACTCTGTTTGAACTGTAGTTTCTGTAACATTAATAGGGGTTTTTGTTTACAATAACTAATTTTCTGAAAATTAGAATTTTAACCGGTTGGGTTTCCGTAAGCAATAACCTTTATTTCTGCAACAGTAACTCTAGTTTCTGCTGCATGATGTATGCAATAAGTACACAAAAGAAAAGAAATATGTCTATAGGTCATTTTGATAGATATTTTTTCTATTAAAAAAGGAAAGTGAAACAATGCCTAGCAAACCATTAAAGACTTGTTTACATTCCAGATGCCCAACACTATCAAGAGAAGCTTTGCATCAAAAGAAACAAGTACAGCAGTATGACCGAGAACGCGGATCATCTAACCAACGTGGCTAAGATGCCAAATGGAGAAAAGCAAGAATAGGATTTTTAAGAAAGCATCCACTCTGCAAACATTACTTTGATAAAGGGGTACTCACTGGTGCTACAGTAGTTGACCATATCATTCCACACAAGGGAGATAAGACGTTGTTTTGGGATCGGAACAATTGGCAACCATTGTGTGAGCAGTGTCATAACAGAAAGACTGCTAGAGAAGATAGAGGCTCTTGGAGATGATACTTTAAAAAGGTTCAACCACCGACAAAGGATAGACGGTGGTTGAATATGGTTAAGATTAGGGATGACTCAAGCTCAATGACTCTGGTGCAGTGGCTACAGCATTTCCATAATTTATTAGATGCAAAAAAATAAAAACTGACTGGACTGATTAATTGATTCATTTGGATCGTTTTCACTTGAAAATCTAACCCGAAAATAATATACCGGGTAAAATGATCCTTTAAAGTTGTATGGAGGTATTGAGAAGAGGGGGGTATCAAAAACCTGCACAGCACCGCCTCTAGACCGCGTGGCAGTCTTCCGTAAAAAAATTCCCTAAATGGATTTTCAGAAATGAAAGGTATACATAGAAAATAAGTGTTAGACTCACTGCAAGTTATTGAACTAACGGGCAAAAATGCTCAATAAAACTATTTTGGTTAAGAGTAGGCGTGGTAAAATACGTTAACCGACCGGGGAGGGAGAAATATGGATGTATCTATCCGAAACGCTCATCAAAATGACTACGAGTCTTTGTTGCCTTTGTTCAGGCAGGTTCATGATCTACACGTTTTTGAAAGACCAGATTTGTATAAAGAAAACCCAACTCCAGTCGGGAAAGAATTCTTCGAAAGCCAGCTAATTGATGTCAAACAGCATATTTTTGTGGCTACCATAGGCTTAGAGATAATTGGAGTAGTTGTGACGAGAGAAGAAGACATTACTGAAAATTCATTTGTGAATGCGAGAAAGATATTATTTGTAAATAGTTTGTGTGTTTCCGAAACGTACAGAAATAAGGGCGTTGGAAAGAGACTTATGCAATATGTTATTGATTTCGGGGGAAGTCTGAAGGTTGATAGTATTGAATTAGGGGTATCGGAGAAAAATGCTTCTGCAATTTTATTTTATGAATTGATCGGAATGACAACGAAGAGTAGAAAAATGGAGCTTAGATTGAACTAACGGAGATCGATAGCTTCCATAAATAAATGCCAGTCTAGCACTTTGTTTGCATAGTTTAATTATAGTAACGTAAATAGAGGATGCTGCTGAAAAGTTATATAAACATATTGGAGGAGAATACATTGATGAAAATCGACGAAGATATTTTAGTAATAAATGAAAGTATATGCAAAAATATAGCTAGATTTGATGCCTCTGAAAGAGGGCTTTTGTCCCAAAACATTCTATCGCAGCTCAGAAACTTCGTTGAATCAATTGCAGTGAAAATATATGGAGCTGGAAACGATATTGAACTTATATATAACAATATATCGAAAGCTCTAGAACATATAAAATCAAAAGGGAGGTATAGATTTTTAAGTAAATTTCACAACTTGTTACAGATTTCGGCTTCTCACTATACTCTTGATGAGGGAAAGTCAGAAAGACTCATGTTAAAGTACTACGAGTACTTGCTAAAAATAAAGGTCTTTTTAAAAAATACATATAATTTAGATGTACTAGAAAATATCGATAATTTCCCTCTTGACACTGATTCTAATCTATTGGAGTACTATGAAAAAATTGCTGCTAGAATAAATCAATCTAAATCAAATATAACCAGAAGTTCTTATAATGATAGGTACTATATTCAAAAAGTAAAACCGATTTTTGTTAATCATTATATATACTATGAGGTGACTTTCACTGTTGCTAATGATAAGGCAAGCAAATTCGATAGAGTAATAGCGTTTACTAAACTGGAAATTTCACACAATTATGCTGTCAAGCTTTCGGTAAGAAATGATACTATTGATATAATGGGAAAGATAATGCCTATTCAGATTATTGAGGGATGGGAAGTGTCGATACGTCCATGCGAACTTAATAGGTTTGCTCAAATAGTTGGGGAGCGTCGTATTAATGGTGGCACGACAGAATATCGTGAATTATTGCGTTTCCTAACGGAAACGGGTATAAGTTTAGTTGACTTGATAGATTCTTCTGATGACTACTTCTACTATGTAAAAAATCAAAAATTTAGAAGTGTGACGGATTTTCGTTTTTTTGGCGCTTTAGAAAAAAGTCGTGAACTGGTACTAGGTAATCGTCCTGGCAGTAATGTAATTAGATATTTGCTTCATAAATTAAATAATAAAGTTTTAAAGCAGCAGCATTGGAACCAGGCTTGTAAGAATTTATCATATTTGAATTTGAGCTATGGTTGTATTCCGTTTGATGAAATGCCGTTCAATACATCGCTGAGAAATCACAATCCGAAAATCTTAGATTTGTTGGAGTGTATAAAACTTTCAGGTCGAGAACATGAACTTCTTGCACGGTTAATTAAAAACAACACTGAAAGGAATGGAGTATTGTTCACTCCTAAAAAAAATATTGAAGGATTTGATAATATAGACACTCTTTTGCAGAAGTATAATAACGCTCTATATTACAAACATGCTCATCGAAGATTGGAAAACTATAAAGACCACATCTATATCAATGGTTACGCTGAAGATAGCGTTGAAATTATTAGAAAGCTTAGGGAGATATCTTCATCTGGTATTAATAACTACTTAAATTCAGTGGAATTTTGGTTACAGTCATCTGCTTATAATATAGATTGTGATGAGAAGAAATCCGCATTGAAGCAAATGTTTGTGAACTCCCGTGTAGCTTTGATTTATGGTTCTGCCGGAACAGGTAAATCTACATTGATTAACCATGTATCGAATTTCTTCAATGACAGGAAAAAAATATATTTAGCTAACACAAATCCAGCTGTAGATAATCTAAGACGTAAAGTAACTGCTGCAAATTGCTCCTTTAAGACTATTAGAAAGTTTTTATCAACAAAAGATTCTGATGCTATATGTGATTTGTTGATCATCGATGAATGTAGCACAGTCAGTAATACGGACATGAAGGAAATTCTTGAAAAAGCATCATACAAATTATTGATTTTAGTCGGAGACATTTACCAAATTGAATCAATTGTATTTGGAAATTGGTTTAGTATTGCACGGTCATTCATATCAGCAAAATCTGTCTTTGAATTAACAAAGCCATACCGTACTACAAGTCCAGATTTGCTAAATGTTTGGAATAGAGTGCGGAATATAGATATGGCAATTTTAGAACCATTAGTAAAAAGTAATTATTCTGTAGCCTTGGATGATTCGATATTTGATAATTCTAAAGAAGATCAAATTATTCTCTGTTTAAATTACGATGGTCTATACGGCATAAATAATATAAATAGATTTCTACAGGGTAATAACACAAGTCCTCCTATACAGTGGCTGGAGTTAGTATAGTTTCATGGACACCTCTTAGTTAAGTCCTTACAATGAAAACAAGAGGAGATGAGTCCGGATGGAACACAAAAAAACGAACAAGAGATACAATGAAGATTTTAAAAGAACAGTG
>NZ_JAPTNK010000032.1:0-20003 GCF_026891775.1 Brevibacillus halotolerans | reverse complement strand
ATTTCCATAGGGTAACTCACTCTCGTTGCCAAAGAAAAAACACCTCCAGGTTACTTCCATATCTTACGACATGGTTGCATTCTCTTGAAGGTGTTTTGATTTGTCTCACGTTATGGGGTCAGTCCCCTTTTATCTCATCAGGTGTTTTTTGTATCGTTATTTTTCCGTTTGAATGACTTTTTTAGTAGGTGGAGCCGCTGGTTTGACCCGTGGTCCTTTTGGAGCTTGATTGTTAGCACGCTTCTCTTTGCTTATTTGTTCGGTTCGATTGGCTTTCGAATTCCCTCGATCCTTCCCATCTTTCCCCTCTTTATTCGGACGCTCCCGATCTTGTCGAGGAAAACGAGACGGCTTATCATTCTTGTCCGATCGACGTTTAAAGGGACGTTCATAATTTCGAGGTCGGGTAGGAGTTTGGGTCGCTTGAGAAGATGATTCTTTATCTAGGCTTTCCAGATCAATCAGGGTTTGGTCTGTTTCGTCTTCTAGCTCAGATTCATTCAAACGTTTGGTGCGCTTTAGAACAAAATAAGCACAGCCGAAATTGCAATATTCCTGAAGATACTCATCTAAGGCAGCAATTTTTTGCTCAAAAGGCACTTTACGATTTGTATTTTCAAAGAATCCGCGTAAACGAAGCTGGCCATAGCCCCAGTCACCTACGATGTAATCGTATTTATCCAATACATCGCTGTAGCGTTCTTTGCAGACCTCCAGATTCCAGCCATCACGATTTTCTTCCAATAATTCATACACACCTGCTTGCAAGCGAATCAAGAGTACTTCCTCCTCTTCTAAAACCTCAAACATGACCATCTTCTCCAATCTTACCACATTTTTTACGGAAAAACATATCCTTAAAGAGGGCAATCTATTCTCAGGAGGTGTCCATCTATGCAAAAGAAATGGATTTTTGCTACTGTAGCCAGCTTAGCATTACTTACATCTGCTTGTGGAACCACCCCTGGTGGCGGAACAGCTAAAACAAAATCCTATACCAGCTCTGCTTACACAAACCGTAATTATGGTACAAGCATCAATAACTATGATTACGAAGGGTTTGGTTACCATAACAATGTTGGACGTCCATCTTTTTTCTATGGTAGCCAGCCTAATTACAATGATTACCTAAGACATGGTGGAACCTCTGCGTATCGAACAACCCCTGATGGTACAGCTACTCCGAATTCTATGTATAGAGCAAACACCTACAACAGGAGTGGTTACCCCTATTCTGGACGAACTTTGACTAAAGGAGCCAGCCTATACTCCAATGAAAGCTATGGACAAAGCTATCGGATGAATGGGGTAGGAATCTACAATGCATATGGCAGACCTAACAGTACGCATTCTTATCCGTATTACAATGCAATGAGTGGGACAGGTGCACCAAGCATATATAGCACCTATAACACCTCCTATGGCCAAAATGCAAATACAACAGGATATGCTGTTGTACATCGCAATCAATTGCGCGGGTACGAAAAAACATCGCGTGTCTATATTGACCGTGATGCATTGGCACAAGCAGTAGGTCAAGTTGTTTGTAGTGTTCCTGGAATTGATAATGCTACCGTTCTAGTAACGGATGAAGAAATTTTTGTCGGTGTCAAAACATCTGATAAAGATGATCGCTCTGCTACCGTAAAGGCTCGGAACAGTGCTTTGTCCATTGCACCACGGTATTACAAGGTGTATTTAACCGATGATCCAAATATGACTAAGGAATTGTCTCATGTAGCGAATTCCTCGGCAAAAACAGCAAGTACGCAAAGCACAACGGGGACAGCTCATGTTCAAACAGTCGATCGTCTTGTGAAAAGCTTTGGGGGCATGACCGATTCCGAAAAAACCAAAAGCATGATGAACAAGACACCAAGCATGACGCGCTAAACGACAACAAAGCACCCTTTGCCATAAAGCTATGGTATGAGGGTGCTTTTCCATTAAAATGATAGGTTTGTAGGAAACGTATTATTGCTTTTCTAATCTATTGTCAATTACGCGTTAGCAGCCGCAATGGTATCCTTTGCTGCATTCGCTTGCTCGTGCGCGTGATAAGAGCTTCGTACCAACGGACCTGATTCTACGTGACTAAAACCACGCTTCATTCCTTCTTCTTTCATCATACGGAATTCGTCCGGATGGTAATACTTAGTTACAGCAATGTGTTTTTTCGTTGGTTGCAGGTATTGTCCTATCGTCATGATATTAACGTCAACCGCTCGCAAGTCATCCATGGTTTCCAAAATATCCTCAATTTCTTCACCCACACCAATCATCAGACTTGATTTGGTTGGAATGGTTGGTTGCATCTCTTTTGCACGACGTAATAACTCCAACGTACGATCATATTTAGCACGAGCACGTACACGATCGGATAAGCGGCGCACTGCTTCAATATTATGATTCAATACATCAGGGCGAGCATCCATAACTAATTTCAATGCATCCCAGTTCCCCATAAAGTCAGGGATAAGAACCTCGATCGTAGCAAGAGGAAGTCGTTTGCGAATAGCCTTGATCGTAGCTGCAAAGATACTTGCTCCCCCATCAGCTAAATCGTCACGTGCTACAGAAGTTACAACAACATGCTTCAAGCCCATTTGTTCAGATGCTTCTGCTACACGTTCTGGCTCTGCCAAATCCAACTCAGTTGGAAGACCTGTTTTTATTGCACAAAAACGACAAGCACGTGTGCAAATATCGCCTAAAATCATAAAAGTGGCGGTTCGATTCACCCAGCATTCATGTATATTGGGACATTTTGCTTCCTCGCAAACCGTATGCAGGGTTTTCCCACGCATCATCTGCTTAATTTCACGGAAGTTGTCCAAATCTTGTCCAGATGCGAGATTTATTTTTAGCCAATCTGGTTTGCGTTGTGCCATCTACCGTCACACTCCTAACATTTTTCAGTGTCTCAATTATAATTAGAATGATTATTATCTGCAACCTATTAGGTGTTACTGTTTGCTTCTTTATTGTACCAGTTATGAAGCTGATGACGTGGATGATTTTTAATTTGTTCACTTAATAATAACATTTCTCTCTGTTGACAAGAAAATAAAAAAATTTGATGGGTCTGGGCTAATGTAAGTAAGTATGCTAATGTGCTCTGTAAACGTTGTTCGTCGTAATGGACAAAATGATCGTCTAAAAAAATGGGAAGCGGCTCTTTGGCCTTACTAATTTGTAAAATGAAGGCGATTCGTTGGGCAAAGTATAACTGATCCTGCATGCCATTAGACAGCTTCTCCTGAGGAAGAACCCTGTGCAAATTAGGTTCTATTACTTTTATCGAAAATTGATTGGTAGGATCAATTCGCACATCTTGATATCGCCCCTCAGTTATCTGACGGGTCACTTCTGAAGCAATCTGACTAACATCTGGGGAAACCTCTCTATGCCATACCTTCATGGCTTCCTGAAGCGTATCCCTCGCAAGCTGTAAGCTATCTCGTCGTACTTGCACCTCTTCTACTGCTAGCTCAGCCTCCTCAAAAGCTGTCTTGGCTCTGGCCAAAGAGCTTTGATCTTGCTGTCCAAGCTCTCCCCTTGCCCTCGCAATACGCTCCCTTACATGGGTAAGCTGCTGCTCCAGCTTCATTGCCTCCTCTAGACTTGTAGCCTGTTCAAGCTCCTTTTTCTCTTTAGAGCTAAGCATTGCCTCTCGTGTTTTTTCCGCCCAATTCAACAGAAGTGCTTGTCGGTCCTTTTCTTTTTGTTCTATGAATGCTGACTGTTCTGCTCGTAATCTTTCTACCTGCAATTCTTCCTCTAATCGTTCGATCGCTTGTAATTGTCCTTGATTAGCGGATAACACATGAAGCTCTACCAATAAGGCTTCCCGTTTATCAGTAAATTCTTCCCAATTATCTACCTGATGGACAGAAAAAATAGCTGCGAGCCGCTCACTTTGAATCTGCTCCTGCTCAATTAGCTGCTGTAGTGTTTGTTGCGCTTGCTCGATTTCTTGCTGTAGCTCGCTTATTTCTACATGTATCTTACTTATTAGAGTAGCTTGGTCCTCATTCTCCTGCGTAAAAGTCTCCAGCTCCTGCTTGCAATGCTGTAATCTGACGTATTTCTCGCGTAACGTCCTCACTTGCTCTGCCGAGTCAATATTCATCCGAGAAATCCACTGCGAAACAGACTCAGGAATCTGTGACACTTGTGCTGTCTGAATGCTCGCTTCTTTTCTTTTTCTGCTTAGCTTGTTCTTATAGAGAAAATAAAAAATGAAGCTGAGTAAGCCTGCAATCAAGGTTATTCCACTGCCAATTCTCACTAAATCCCAGCGCTGTTCAATCATCATCCACATACTCCAAATGGCAGTTACCAGTGCGATCTCACCACTTATCCAGATAGGCAGGGGAATTTTGGAAGAGGATCGTGCTGTCTCTTGCTTCGATTGTTCCAGCTTTTGCTTTCTGCTCTTGGCTCTTCGACTACTCATTGAGGCAAACAGCTCTACCTCATCCACCTTATTTTGCCGCAGATAATTTTCTGCTTGCATAGCCACAGCCTCATCATAATAAGCCAGTTGAGGTGCTTCTTGTAAAAGATGAGTAAGCTCCTTACTTGCCGCATAAACACTTTTCTTATTTTGTAGCGCGGCCTTTAGTTGAGCCAGCAAGACCTCCTGCTGATAGCGTTGTTGACGTGCATCCTCTAGATTCTTATTTATCGTACGTGCTATCTGGTAATCATGGTTTACTTGCTCTAGCTGAGTATCCTTGTGTAACTCATTTTGTTTGTTCCATTCTGCAAGAGGATTTGTTGCTTCCACTGACTCTTCCTGAACCCCTGCTTCTTTAGGAGATTGTCCAATGACATCGCCATCCTCCGTATACTGTCCTATCTCTAGCTCTAGCCGAGCAAGCTGCTGCTGGGTCGATTGGTGGCATTCGATCAGCTCTGGCGCCTCACTGTATATGATAGGCAGTGTATGTATAGATTCGGTTAACCAGCGAGCAACATGGTCACTACGAGTGGTTTCATACGTGTAAGTCCACCAGTGTTGCCAAACCTCCATAAATTGCTGATGCTCGGTAAGCAGTCTAGCTAGCATGTCATATTTTTTCTGGATTTGTTCTTCTTCCTTTTGCCATTCCGTCAAAGATTGGTGGAGATGCTTGTTTACCAGCCAGATTTCTTCTGCTTGTTGAAGAGCCTGACGAGCCTGCTGCCATTGTCGGTTAACTCTGCCCCACCGTGTGTTCTCAGCATTATCTTTTTTCCCTATCGCACTATACTCTTGTTCCAACGCAGCTAATACACCCTGAACAGCAGGGTCAATCACACCTTCTTGGGTAAGGTTTGGTAATAAATGCTCTGGGGCCTGTAACCCCTCTCTCTTGATCCAAGTTATATCGGTAAATAAACTGCGGTTTAGACCCAGATGCTTCTCGATAAAATTGTATTCCCGCCGACGATCCTCTTTATATAAGGCTAAAGCCTCTGTCAGCTCTGGCTCTAAAAACAACTTCATTTGCTCACGCTCTTTATCAAGAACCCGATGTAAGCGAAATTGTTGATCTGCCAATGTATACCGTACGATGGTTTCATAGGTGGAATGGTTCCAAGGATAATAGCGATCGTATTCGTCTACATAACGGGATACTTTGATAAAATCCTTCTTCATCCCATACAAGCTAGCCACTAGTGCCTGTAATAAGGTAGACTTTCCAGCCTCATTTGGGGCATAAAATAGGTTTAAGCCCGGCTCAAAGGTAAAGGTTCGTTCCTGCCATTTACCAAACCCTTTAATATGTATATCCTCAATGATCAACGAAATACACTCCCAATCTGCTGTAAAGCCTCTCGTTTCGCAAGTTGGATTACTGCCTTCTCTCGTTCATTTGTTGCGGCCTGTTCCAGATCATCTAGCTTTTCCAGCCATTTTCCTAAAACGCCGCCCTTTTCCTTCACCTGCTTCTCATCTATGTCTGGATAGGTTTGATCTGTAAATTGAATAAAGAAATACTCCTTGCAACGTGATTTGATTATCTCTACGGGAACCTGCAAATAGCTAGCTCGTTCTCCCTCAAACGTCACATAGAGCAGATCCTCCTTATTTACGTGAGATAGCTCCTGCTCGACTCGCTCTACGATTGCATCAATTGTCTCCAGGCCTTTCAATGAAATCGTCAGTTTTCTGCTGATTCTGCTTTGTACAGAAATAGGCTCTACTGTTACGTCCCCATTGCCAGAAATATTTCCTAGAATGGCATACCGCTCTCCATTTTCCTTCATTGACAGCCCTTCAGGAGAACCTGGATATACTGCGAAAACCTGTTGAGTCTGTGGATGCAGAAATTGCATCGGCTTATGGATATGTCCGAGTGCCACATAATTTACCCCTGTATCTGCAAGTCCGCCAATCGTCATCGGTGCATAGACAGAATGCTCGGTATGCTCACCAGTAATCACTGAACCATGAATCACCATGACATGATAACGATAATCAGGTAATGTTCCTGGAAAGGAATCTAGTGGAGATGTAGTAACATGCGCTTGAGGGAACCCCCATCCATATAACACACACGATTTTTCCGGATATTCATAAACGCCCCATTCATCTGTGAAAATATGAACATGCGCAGGCCATTCCATTGTTTGATAAAAGGAACCTTCTTGCCAAGGATCATGATTGCCTGGCGAGATAAATATAGGTATGGGCGCTATGCTATCAAATAACTCTCGTAAAAATAAAGCAGTAGCCCTTGTGCCTCCATGGTATTCTAATAAATCACCAGCGATCAGCCAAAAGTCGACTTGATTATCTATTGCTACATCGCGTATTCGGCGCATCGTACGTCGGAAATCTTCCTGTCTGATTTCATAGATGGAAGATAGGTTCGTCAAAGGTGCGTCCAGATGGACATCCGCAGTATGAATAAATCTGATCATGTTCACCCTCCCCGTCTATGAGCTAATTTCTTCATATTACCGCTATGTTCCTGCTAAGATTACGAACATATTTTCCCTTTGTGAGCATCCATATAAAAAAGCACGCCTTATAAGCGTGCCTTAGCCAGCATCATTGCCTTTTGATAAATTTTCCGCAAAGGAACATCATGATCTTCCGCTAGCCTGGAGCATATCTCAAAATCAGGAGCAATCTGCACGCAATCCCCATGATAAAATCCCAGCTTTACCTGTACTTCTCCCCACTTTGTTTTTACATCCAAAATTTGTTCTGTTAAACGATGACAAGCAACGGGAAAATACCGTATGCCAAAGGTAGTCGTCTCCTGAAACATGATGCTTTTCATGATCTCCTGTTGGCTTTCGTAGCACATCACCTGTAGCATGAGACCCGGCCGATTCTTCTTCATCGTGAGTGAAAAATAGGAAACATCTTTGGCCCCAGCCGCATACAAGCTTTGCATGGTATATCCCAGCCATTCTTGAGGGGTATCTTCTAAAGTGGCTTGTAAAAGAATCATCGGCTCATTTATATAAGAAGCATGCTTATTTTCCACAGTGTAGTCTTGAGGTTCTTTTACACCTTGCTTTTCAGGGGTGATAAAAGCTATATATATGCCCTTGCCACTCCACACCCTTTGGATTTTACCAGGAGGTGGGCTTGCTGCCGAAAGCACCCCCATCCTTTGCAGCCAGCTAAGAAATGAGGGGCTACAAGCTCCCCCTTCCTCTTTTTTCCTCCATTTTTTAATATATTGACCTACTGCTAGTTGGAGAAGAGAGTCCTCCATCATCTCCTCCTCAGGAAGAATCAAATGACTCACCATAATCTGACAATTCTCAGGCATTCCTATTTCAAGCAGAGAATCCCAGGCCCCTGCTTCCTCTATATTCCATTCACTCGTATCAATGGATGAATCAACTACCTGTGAAAAAAACAGACCTTCCTCTCTGTGAAGCTGCTGCCAAAGTGGCAATAACGTCATCAATTGATAAGCTCCTTCTCCCCCGATAAAAACGTATTGTTTGGTCATATATAACACCTCCTCTCCTTTTATTTCTACAGGCTCTAAAGCCATTTTATTTTTCATCCAAAATTTGTAAGCATAGTTTATAAGCGTATCGGTCATTCTACTATAAGGAGACTAATGGCTGGAGGGAGACGTATGCGTTTTCTACGCCTTTATTCATGTTTGATTATCGCTATTATCCTAATGGTTCCATCTCAAGGATTAGCGACATCAATATCAACTAAGGCACCATCAACTTCCCCTGCTAAGTCAGAGTGGGATGAGCGTATGGAATTATTCATTGAATACGAAGCATTATATGGAATTCCATGGAAATATGTAGCAGCTATTGATCAGTACGAACGAACCATTAAAAAGAAATCAAAAAACAAGGAAGCAGAGTCTGCGAACAAACGACTCACTGCTATCAAGGTTCCTACTGAATTGTGGTGCGGCGTTTTTAATCCTGATTCGGAAGACAATCATCTAACATCCATTACCTTCTTTCATGGAATTGGATTAGATGGTTCAGGAGATGGTGTTGCCGATCAGGATAATGATCGTGACGTATTAACTAGTCTTGTTCGTTTTTTAGGTACCTATGGTTTTAATTCCGATGATTTCAAGATTGGTCTATGGAACTATTATAAGCGTGATTCAGCCGTAAGAACCATCATGCACTTCTCACGAATCTATGAGAAATTCCAAACACTTGAATTAAATAAGCATGCTTTTCCTATTCCCAAACGCTTCTCTTATAGCTATCGCAGTACGTGGGGAGACCCACGTGGCTGGGGAGGACGGCGCATTCATGAAGGAGTCGATATTTTTGCCGGATACTCTACCCCGGTGATGAGCACAGGCTATGGCGTAGTTGAGGTATTAGGCTGGAACCGCTATGGTGGGTGGCGCGTAGGTATCCGCGATATCGACAACATTTATCATTACTTTGCTCATCTGTCCTCCTTTAAAAAGGGATTAAAAGAGGGGGATATCGTCGTCCCTGGTGAAGTAATTGGTTATGTAGGCAGTTCTGGCTATGGAAAACCTGGTACCTCAGGCAAGTTCCCACCTCATCTTCATTACGGAACATATCGGGACACCGGAAATAATGAATGGGCATTTGATCCTTATCCACTGTTAAAACGCTGGGAAAATCAGAAAAAGCAGCCTAAGCCTATTTACAAATAACCTTTTGTAACATCTTACGTAAAAAGAAAAGCTCCTGCTTCTTGTAACATAAGCAGGAGCTTTGTCATGGCTATTTCTTTTTCGAATTTCGTCCTAATCGAGTCAGACTTTGACCATTTTTTCCTGTCATATCCCTTGCTTCTGATCCATGTTTTCCAATCGACGTTTTCTTTTGCAGTATCGATTCGTGGAAGAGGATTTCATTGTCTGGATCTATCCACGGACAGGTCATAATATTGTGAATAGTAGTGTAGATGATTTACGCATCATGGAGGCAATGCTAGATATGCCCCTTCGTTTCATCCGAGCTCACTAAATAATTGGTATAGATTCCGCCTTCTGGACTTGCCATATGCTTTTGGGTGAAGGAAAACAATTTTTGTTCTGCTACACTGCTGAAAGTCGTGTGATCGGCACGTTAGGCTCGTCTTTCTATATAATTAAGAGTAAATGTTGGTAATAAATTTAGTAAATCAAGGTTATTTAACATACGGGATATACTAGTGGTATCTGTGAGAATAGAAGATCGAGGAGGGGTATACGTTGAAAATCTATTTAATTGAGAATGGAACCATGACTCCAGTTGAAGACATAGAAATAACAATACGCCCACCTGCTAACGGTTTCTATTGGATACAAGCACGTTTATTTGATTTGGACATCTTGCAGCATTTGTTTCATTTGCATCCATTAGCTATTGAGGATTGCATTGATGAAGAGGAACAACGCCCTAAACTTGAGGTCTACCATGACCATTACTTTATCGTAAGCAATAGCATTCAGTTTCAGAATGAGGATATATTTCTGCGAGAAGTGAATATCTTTCTCGGAGGGCATTATGTCATTACGGTCAGTAAATTTGATATAGATGAGATTCGTATTTTTCCCTCCATTATTCGTGAAGAAGAAATTCATTCGTCCGACTTCTTCCTGTATTTTTTTATGGATCAGCTCATTGAAAGCTACTTTGATGTGATGGAAGAAATTCAAGACCTGATTGAAAATTTAGAGGAGCAGGTGTTACTCAAAGCAAAAAACACTCATCTTTCTCAAATTGTTGGGTTACGCCGAGAAATTCTATATGCCAAAAAGATGATGGCGCCACAGCGCGATCTCATTCATGCGCTGCAAACGAAGGAGCTATCTCTGATATCTCTTAACCTACGTAAATATTTTGTTGATATTCATGAGAATGCCGTAAAGATTGTGGAGAATTTTGAAACATTTCGAGAGCTAATTGGCAACGTCCGCGAAGCTTATCAGTCTTCCGTTTCCAATCGAACCAATGAGATTATGCGCATTTTTACAGCATTGACCACCATTTTCATGCCTTTAACGGTTGTGACAGGCATTTATGGAATGAACTTTGATGTAATGCCAGAACTACATACCAACTACGGCTATTTTATTGTCTTGATTATCATGTTCACATTGGCAACTACAATGTATGTTATTTTTAAAAAAAGGGATTGGTTATGAATGGAAAAAGGTCTATAATTTAGAATAAGAGGTATCTTTAACAAAAGATCCTACTTACATATCTCCTAGTAAATGAAAGGGTTTTCCTTTCTTTTTGACATTTTTTCTTTCTTCATCTTACTTGCGATTGATAGTTTTTATATGTCTGAAAGGGGAATGGAGATGTCAAATATCCGCAAGTTTTGTGTTGCCATTGTAGGTGGAGGTAGTGCCGGCATTATGGTTGCAGCTCGATTATTACGCGCACGCCCCTCTCTTCGCGGAAGTATTGCAATCATTGACCCTGCTGATAAACACTACTATCAGCCCTTGTGGACGCTGGTAGGAGCAGGTGTTGTATCAAAGGAAAAGACAGAACGTGAGGAAGCCTCCCTAATTCCCAAGGGAGCGACTTGGATCAAGGAGTCTATCGAATCCTTTTTTCCAGAAATGAATCAAGTCTGTACAGCACAAGGTGAAAAGATTCAATATGACTATTTGGTCGTATCCGCCGGGATTGAGATAGGCTGGGACAAAATTAAAGGGCTCCCAGAGGCCATTGGAAAAGGCGGAGTATGTAGTAATTATTCTTATGAGCATGTTTCGTATACGTGGGAATGTCTGCGTACTTTTTCAGGAGGAACTGCTATTTTTACTCACCCAAATACACCGATTAAATGCGGGGGTGCTCCCCAAAAAATCATGTATTTAGCGGATGATCATATGCGCAAGGCAAAGGTGCGCTCCCATTCGCAGATCATTTTTGCTTCAGCTAATGCGAGTATTTTTGCCGTCAAAAAATATGCAGATTCCTTACAGAATGTTATTAACAGAAAAAATATTCACACCAATTTCAGATGGAACTTGATAGAGATTCTTTCAGAAAAGAAAGAAGCTTTATTTGTTCATCTAGATACAAAAGAGTTACATACCCTTTCCTATGACATGCTGCACGTGGTGCCCCCTATGTTTCCCCCCCGTTTTATTCGAGAAAGCCCTTTAGCAGACGAAGCTGGATGGGTAGAAATTGATGCAGCTACACTACAGCATAGACGCTACCCAAACATTTTTTCTCTAGGAGATTGTAGTAACCTTCCTACTTCTAAGACTGGGGCTGCTATTCGAAAACAAGCGCCTGTGCTCGTGGCCAATCTATTGGCTGTCATGGATCAGCAAACCTTATCCGCTCGATATGATGGATATACGTCTTGCCCATTAGTAACAGGCTATAATCGCTTGATCCTAGCAGAATTTGATTACAAGCTAGAACCCCGCGAAACGTTTCCCTTTGATCAAGCAAAAGAAAGATATAGCATGTATCGAGTAAAAAAGGATTTGCTTCCTCTCCTTTACTGGCGAGCAATGATGAAAGGGCGAATGTAACCCTTGTTCCATCCATATTTCATATTAAAAAATAGAAGGAGGAACGATCATTCATGTTATTACGTTACTTTTATCATGAACCATTAGCTCAAGCTTCCTATCTTGTAGGCTGTCAACGAACTGGTGAAGCCGTCGTCATTGATCCGCAAAGGGACATTACAGCTTATTTGCGTATTGCCCAGCAGGAGGGTCTGCGTATCGTAGGAGCATTGGAAACTCATATCCATGCCGACTTTGTATCCGGAGCAAGAGAGCTTGCCCATCGGACCCAGGCTACTCTTTATCTTTCAGGAGAAGGGGGACCTGACTGGCAATATGCGGGACTCGATGGTGTTGCCCATCAAATTATCCATGAGGGAGATACCTTGTCCGTAGGCAATCTCCGTTTAGAAGTTATGCACACGCCAGGACATACACCGGAGAGTCTGTCCTTTTTATTAAAGGACTATGGTTTAGCCGGGTCACAGCCCATCGGAGTATTCACAGGAGATTTTGTGTTTGTTGGTGACGTAGGACGTCCTGACCTGCTCGAAAAGGCCGCTGGTCAAATAGGTACTGCTGAGGTCGGAGCACGTCAAATGTATCAATCTCTTCAACGCTTTAAAGAATGGGAGGACTATCTGCAAATCTGGCCGGGTCATGGAGCGGGAAGTGCCTGCGGAAAGGCATTAGGTGCCGTCCCCTCTTCTACGGTAGGCTATGAAAAGCGCTATAACCCTGCCTTATCCTTCACAGAAGAAGAAAAATTCGTTACATGGCTGTTAGCCGGTCAGCCAGAGCCCCCCCGCTACTTCTCTCGAATGAAACAGGTTAATAAACAAGGAGCAGCCTTGATAGCTGATATCCCTCTCCCCAAAGAAATACAGATGAATCAGGAAGTGCTACAGGATATTCTAGCTAGTGACGCAATCCTGCTCGATACACGTCTTGCCTCAGTATTTGCCCAAAGCCATTTGAGTGGCTCTCTATCTATCCCCCATCAGCGCAGCTTCTGTACCTGGGCTGGTTGGTTAATTGATGAACAAAGTCCCTTATATGTCCTTGGAAATAAAGAAGATCACCAACAAATATTATCCGATTTAAGAGCGGTTGGAATTGATCATGTCTTAGCGATGGGTGATAGTAATGAAATTCAAAAAAACATCGATCTGTCCCCCCTGCTTAAAGACATGAAGGAAATGGATGTCATGACAGCCACTTCCCTTGTCTATCAGCAGGACGTCACCTTGATCGATGTTCGCAATTCATCTGAATGGCTTGAGGGCCATCTTCCACATGCTGTTCATATTCCGCTCGGCTCTCTACACAAGCGACTGGATGAGATTCCTAAAGATAAACCGATACTTGTCCAATGTCGTTCAGGCGCTCGCTCTGCCATAGCAGTCAGCCTTTTAGAATCGAAAGGCTTTGAGAATTTGATTAACTTAGAAGGTGGTATCCTCGCCTGGAATCAGGCTGGACTCGAAACAGTAAGCAATCCAGCTAATGTCACCATCTAAGGCTTGCTTTCTTAAAAATAAACCTATTAGCTAAGCGGTTCACAATCAGAAATCACTAAACTTAACTCGGTAGTTAGATCAATTTCAAATGGCTTTACCTTTTCATGAGCCTCATTTTCTAAAATTCGTACAACCGGTCTGGAGGGAAATCCAGGATTATTTTTAATAATAACGCCGGAGATACCAGAGCTTAAGGTGACCCCTAGACCAACTGGATAAATAGAGATCGCATTTCGAAATTGTTCCAAAACATTATTACAAAATTGCGTACCCGATCCTGCAAACAAAAGCTCCGTAGCATCATGCGGTAGCATCGGCTTACGATAAACCCGATGACTTGTTAAAGCATCAAACACATCACATACGGCTAAAATTTTCGCATATGGATGAATTTCCGCTTCTTTTAATTGACGGGGGTAGCCACTCCCGTCAATTCTTTCATGATGCTGAAATGCACAATGTGCAGCTAGTAACGGAACTCCTATTTGTTTTCGTAATAATTCAAATCCGATTACGGTATGCTGCTTGACAATTTCATACTCCTCATCAGTCAAACGCCCCGGCTTATTCAATATTTCAGGCGGTATCATCATTTTACCTACATCATGTAAAATAGCCCCTATGGCTAAATCAGCAATTTCCTTATCATTTAACCCCATTCTTAATCCGACTGATACAGTATAAATTGTTACGTTAAAGGAATGGACAAACACGTAGGAATCGATACCACACACCGTTCCTAGTAAATTCATTGCTGAATGATTGTTTTTTAATTCATGAATAAGATTCATGAGCACGCCTCGAACACGCAGTCCCATTTTTTCTGCCGCAAACACTTGTCTAAATTTTTTAGGATCTTCACGAAAGGTTTCAAACGACTTGTGGATAAATCCCATCGCTTCCCGTCGCGTCTCATCGGATATAATATCATCTATAAGAATGTCAGCGGTATCCTCATCCTCAATATAAATGGAATGAATATTCATTACTGCTAAACGTGCGATCATTCTCTGGGTGAGTGTAACGCCGTTTCCCACTAAGATTGTACCATTACTATTGTAGATACTTCGTGCAAGCTTCATGCCCGTTTCACAGCGGGTGATGGACAATAATCGCATTAAATTTTCCAAGCCTTTCCTAGTACTAGTACCATTATACCTACTAGTAATTTCGTCAAAAAGAAGGATTGATTTTACTATTGTTATCTAATAAAGAGAAGTTTGGCTAAGGCTGTTGAGCTTGTCCACCATCGCAAACCTCCTATTCCGTGAGGTATTAGGAGGCTTTTACGCTTATGTTCGTTGTTCGTGAGAGAGCATGAATTCAATAGCATCGCTACCTTTTGTACCTGTCTCTATCCCCAAAGCCTCCGAGCCATAAGTCACTGATTCTAAAGGAGCATCCAGCAGTTCTTGTATCGTTTTTACACCTGTTGCCCGACCTGCAATAATTTCCCGATGAGCTAACTTCTCATTTAATAATCCAACATCAAGTGCACCACACATGATATATCCGATTTCCGTGGCCACCACCAGCAGCGTAGTTTTCGGCAAATGCACGGTAATGGCCTGTGCTACACCCGCGTTAAAATAAAGCGGCTTCATTTCAATCATCTGTACCCCTCCTTTCTTTTTACGATATGAGCAAAAGAGAGAAGGGGTGTTTTTTCGAATGAAAATACGGCATGCTAAGCTACAAAAGCTTTACAAATCATTTGAACGGCAATCGCTAAGATCATGATTCTCAGCAGGAGTATTAAGGTCTTACCTTTTAATTTATTAGACACAATAGCTCCTATTGCTCCACCAATCCATGCCCCTGGCGCTAGACCAAGCACATAGAACCAGTGGATATGTTCGTTTATAATATTCGTTGTGGAACCGACAACAGCCGACAAAAAGATAATGCACATGGAGGTAGCCGTAGCCATATGGGCAGGGAAGCGATATAAGACGATCAGTGCCGGCACCATCAGAATTCCTCCACCAACTCCAAACAAAGAAGAAATGATACCGACAAAAAACGCAATGATGATAGCAGAGGTGCGGTTATAGCCATAAACTTGCTGCTCCCCCTGCTCATCCACATAGGTTTTAACAATCTTCCATTGGTTCGTTCTTGGCTTGAATTTATCTTTAATCATTAGCAAGATAAACATGGAGATTTGAAATAAACCAAACAAAAGATAAAATGAGTCACTATTTAACCATTTATTTACATAAACTCCAACGATTGCTCCCGGAGCACTACCAATAAAAAATAGGACAGCCGCTTGCACTTCTACTTTTTTCTGTTTCCAAAAGCTAATACTTGAGGAGAGAGCTGTTATCGCAATGACCAATAAAGAGGTACCGCTCGCTATTTGCGGGGTAATGCTACCTGGCTCATACATATTCCCGAAATAAAGTAAGGCAGGAACGAAAAACATTCCTCCGCCAATACCAACCAGACTGCCCATTACACCTGCGAATAGTCCAATAAACATAAACAATAAAATAAAGAGTGCAATTACCATGATCAGCCTCTTCCTGGGCGTACAACGCCAAAATGTTGTTAGAAAAGCTCAAGTTGCCGAGGATTCAATCCATCCGGATCAATATCCAATAGTTGCATCATTCGCTTGGCGTTTGCTACAGCATCGCCCCCTGAATTATTATTGAATAGCACAATAACACGTTCCGTTTGCTGACTTAATTCGAGCAGTCTAGGCTTCCATTCTTGTAACTCTTCTTCACTATATCTGTACAAATACCTAACATCTCGCCAATTTGGGGCGCCAGTGTCACGCCATCCCGCCCTATTTCTCCCATGAAAGCGAACCAATGCCTGTTTTGGAGAACTAACCGCCGTAACAATGGGGACAGAGCCAGACCCTACCTGCGGCTCATCACAGACAACATGAACAGCGCCCAGCTTTTGCAGAAAGGCTAATGTCTTTTCTTTCCAAGCAGACTCAAACCAGCTTTGGTGTCGAAATTCGACAGAGACAGAGTAATGGGAAAAATATTGTACACAGTACTGAACGTATTGAACATGCTCTCGCTTACAGTCAAACCAAGGTGGGAATTGAAACAATAATGTCTCCAATTTCCCTGCGTCAACAAGTGGCTGAATGCTCTCTTCAAAACTCTTAAATAATTCTAGCTTTTCATCGCGTTCCATGTTACGTTGATGACCGGTCAGCCCTTGATGCGGTTTGACAATAAAACGGAATGCATCAGGGGTTTCCTTTGCCCACGTCACATAATTTTTTTGTGGTAAAATAGCGTAAAAAGAGCTGTCCAGCTCTACAATAGGAAAATGACTGGCATAAACAGACAACTTATCTTTGGCTTTCACACCCTGCGTGTATAAATCATCATGATCTCCCCAGCCGCATACGCCAATTTGAATGTTTTGGTTTTTGCTCAAGAGAAAACCTTCTTTCACTTTAAACTCAAAGGAGAAATAGTAGCTATGAACCACACCCTATTGGGTTCTCCCTTTTCTCATGCGGATCAGTCGATCCTTATCTCAAAAACACTAGTGTCTCAACTACTCGCAGCAGCAAAACAGCAATTGCCTTACGAATTTACTGCATTACTAGGCGGTCATCAAAACATGATTACTTCATCCTATCCAGCTTCTTCGGAAGTTGCCTCAACAGACACTTTTTTGATAAGTCCATCTATTTTTTTTCAAAGCATAGCCCAGATGAAAAAACAACAAGAAAGCTGGCTTGGCGTTTTGCACACTCACCCGCTCTCTCCTGCCGTTCCCTCTTCTCTAGATATACAGGGATGGCATTATCCCCAGCTTTGCTACTGGATTTTGTCATTTGCCACTGAGATACCTGATTTAGCTTTGTATCAAATTAGCCAAGGACATGTACAACGGCATTCATACGAGATAATCTAACCGCTTCTGACCTGCCGCCAAGCTTTTTCCTTTTGTATAAGCTTGTTTAATTGTCCCCGATATTCTTTCTCATTAGAAATCAACAGAAAATCTTTCCATAATTAGTTTACTCCTTTTTTCGACAATCCTCAAATGCTGGGACATTACATAACCCTGCTTGTAAATGAGCAGAATATCATTAGAATTTTGAAGCTGGATTCATTACGTAAATAATCTGACAATTGACGTTTGTTTATTTGTCTGATAGAATTTCATCGTTTGCCCAATTTAAACAAAACGTAGCAGAGACAAAAGGGAGGATTTTTCATCATGAAAAAGCTTTATTCAATCCTCGGTGCTAGTCTTTTGACCTTCTCACTCGCTCTAAGCGGCTGTGGAACAAAAGCTCCTGAAACCGGGAACGCATCTGGAGAAGCAAAAAAACACATAAAAGTAGGAATGGTTACTGCTACTGGTACAGTTAACGATAATTCCTTTAACCAGATGACATGGGAAAGCTTGCAAAAGTTTGGAAAAGACACTGGTGCAGAGACTCAATACCTGCAATCTGCAAGTGATAGTGATATCATTCCAAACTTGAATCAATTTATTAAAGAGAAATGGGATCTAACTTTTGGTGTCGGTTTCTTAATGTCCGAACATGTACAAAAAGTAGCGAAAGAAAATCCAGAGGCTAAAATTGCTATCATTGACTCTGTTGTTGACGCACCAAACGTAACATCCATCGTGTTCAAAGAGCATGAAGGGGCTTACCTTGCTGGTGTAGCGGCTGCACTTAGTAGTAAAACGGGCAAAATTGGTTTCCTTGGCGGTATTGAAATGCCTGTAATCAAACGTTTTGAAGCAGGCTTCACAGCAGGTGCAAAGGCAGCTAAACCAGATATTACAATCGTTTCCCTCTACACTGGGGCATTTGACAAACCTGATCTTGGTAAATCTACTGCTTCCTCTATGTTTAACCGCGGTGTTGACATTGTGTTCCATGCGGCAAGCTCTACAGGTGATGGTTTGTTTAACGAAGCAAAAGACCGTCGCGCTAAAGGCGAAAACGTATGGGTTATCGGCGTAGATATGGATCAATCCAAAGTATTTGGCGAAGATATCACAATGACATCTATGATCAAACGTGTTGATGAAGCTGCATACCGAGTATCTACTGATCTTTTAAATGGTAAATTTGAAGGTGGTAAATCGGTATCTCTTGGTTTGAAAGAGAACGGTGTTGGGCTAGCTGAATCCACAAAGAAAAACATCTCCGAGGATGTTTGGAAAAAGATCGAAGAGTTTAAACAAAAAATCATTAGTGGTGAAATTACAGTACCAGACAAAATGTAACACCTTTTTATAAAAACGGCATTTCTGTTAGCTTTTGAGCTACGGCAATGCCGTTCTTTACTCATTTTCTTTGGAGGTACAAACAACATGAAAAAAATGATTAGCCGTGCGCTACCACTTCTATTAGTACTACCTTTAGCATTAAGTGGATGCGGCAACCAAAAACAAGCAACACCTGCCTCAGATGCTAAAAGCAATGTAAAAATCGGGATGGTAACCTCTGTAGGTACCGTAAATGATAACTCCTTTAACCAAGGTACATGGGAAGGCTTGCAAAAGGTAAAAAACGATAAAGGTGCTGAGGTACAATACCTGCAATCCAGCTCCGATGCAGATATTATTCCAAACCTTAACCAATTTGTGAAAGAAAAATGGGACTTAACCTTTGGAATCGGCTTCCCAATCATGGAACACGTACAAAAGGTAGCAAAGGAAAATCCTGAAGCAAAGCTTGCGGTTATTGATACAGTCGTTGAAGCTCCAAACGTTACTTCAGTTGTATTTAAAGAAGAGGAAGGCTCCTTCCTAGCTGGGGTCGTGGCTGCATTAACATCAAAAACAAAGAAAGTCGGCTTTGTTGGTGGTATTGAGATCCCTGTTACAAAACGCTTTGAAAAAGGCTTCCTAGCTGGGGTAAAAGCGGCTGATCCTTCTGTACAAGTAAACACCATTTATACTGGTGCCTTTGATAAACCTGATGCTGGTAAATCCGCTGCATCCTCACTCTACAACCAAGGGGCTGATATTTTATATCACGCAGCAGGTGCGTCTGGAGACGGTGTCTTTAATGAAGCAAAAGCCCGTAAAGGTAAAGGTGAGAACGTGTGGGTTATTGGCGTAGACATGGATCAATCTCTTGTATTCGGAGATGACGTGACACTTACATCCATGATGAAACGTGTAGACCAAGCGGCTTATCTAGTAGCTACCGATTACATGACTGGTAAATTTGAAGGTGGGAAAACACTTTCCCTTGGTTTAAAAGAAAATGGTGTCGGTTTATCTGAATCTTCCCGTAAAAATATCTCTGAGGATGTTTGGAAAAAAGTAGAGGAATTCCGCAACAAAATTATTAACGGTGAAATTAAGATTCAATAGTATAGGCTGATTATTCTTATACAACAGATTACTCGTTATACTGATTACTGACAAAAAGCTCTCTTTTACGTGTTGGGACTGACCCCCGTTTGTAGGACAGGGATCAAAACACCTTACAAGTTTAAGCAGCCAGTCGTCGGAATTCAACCGGTGACTGGTTGTTTAGTTTTGTTTGAATGCGAATTGAGTTATAGTAAGA
>NZ_JAPTNK010000031.1:0-20414 GCF_026891775.1 Brevibacillus halotolerans | reverse complement strand
CAAACTTCTCTACCCATCCCCAAGCGGATTCTATAACGCCTCTGCCCTCTTTCGTTTCTTTCCAACAGCTAATTGTAAAGGCATAGTCATACTGACGTGAGTCAGATATCCTGTAACAAAACTCGGCTAGCTCATCCTCTTCAATGATCGGCTTCTCAATCAGTTTCTTATCTTCGTGATACTGACGTAACATTTCTGCATGTTCTGGCAAGATGAATTTCGTTACAAGTGGATCAAGAATTTTGCTAGCCATCAAAACATCTCCTTAAAATACGAATATGTGTTCTTATTTTATTAAATCTTGAAGAGTCTATGCAATGGGTAAAATTACATGTTCAATAAATCTGGTAAACAATAAAAAATAAATTTTAAAAAATGTATTATATTTACATTTATACAAATATTATGATATAATTAAGAGGTAATAACCTAACCCTTAAGGAGAGTGATCATTTTGAGAAAAGCTTTAGTTGCTTTAGGAGTACTTGCAATGATTACAGCCGCAGTTCCAGCATCAGCTTCAACTCAATTCTCTGAACCTAAGGAAATTACAGCATATGGAGATGTACAGTTTGGACAGACGGTTACGCATAACGTTGCTGGATATTCTAGTTCCAGTACAGACTTTCTGGATTTAGGTAAGTATGGTAGTCATACAATTGTAGTTCATGCAATAGGTAATGTATCTGATGTAACGGTCCATGTTAATGGGGTGCCTACGAATTCTAGACTTCAAGCTGGAAATAATTATTTTAACGTTACGGGAAGCACAGTAACCTTTAAATATTATGGTAAATCGACTGGAACTAAATCCTTCAAAGTTACGTACTCTAAACAATAGGCATATAGTTTTTTGAAAGTTTCACTAAGGCTATAAAATAGGTTTCCAACAGTTTAGATTTTACTTCTCTGTTGGAAACCTTTTATTATTCACATCCTAAAAATCCCTTTCAGTTTCACCATTTAATTATTTCTGTACATGGTTAACACTTGATAGCCCTCACTTTTAGTAGCCCAATTCTGTTACAAAATCTCATATAAATCAACTTGGTTGCTGACAGATTTCATCAACTAATTTTTATTCTGTGGTTCCTGTCCACTCGCGACGCGCAACTCATCAGCCAATTGCCCAATACGTTTTTTTCGAGCTTGGTCATTCCATTCATTGGCTGTATGCCATGCTGCCTGTAAGTAAATATCTATAATTTCGTTCGCTACCTCTGGTTTCATCGTTATTTCCTCCTTGTCATATTTAGCTAGACCGTACTTTTCAATCAATCCAATTAGCTTACCTGGATAATCCGGATCAGTGGCATATCCTCCTTTGTGAATAGCATGGCAAGCAGTTTTATAATTAGCACCTATCACGCCATGATAGCGCGTTGGCTTGTCTCTTGTACCGTTTAAGATTAGTTTAGAATGGTCTGCAATAGACTCTCCCCAATTATTGTAAGCTCTGAAATTAGCTGTGATAGTTGTCCATTTACCGTTGTAATTCTCCTTTGTAGGCATAGCGCAAACGCCTGCTGGGCCTGTTCCTTTGATGCCAAAGAGGTTGTTTCCTTTCTTGGTTAGTCCACTTTCCCCCCAAGCTGATTCCAGGATCGCCTGAGCTATTGTAAGGGATGCAGGTATCTTAGTTTTCTTCATGTCTGCTACAGCACTAGGTGCAATCTTAACTATAAAGTCTTGTGGTTTCATTGCTTGTTCCCTCCATCCGGTTTTACATAGCTATAAGCTCCCGCAGCTGTTAATCCCACGACCACCGCTGTTAGTAGATTGGTTTTTAATCCTCCGTTTGGAAGAAAGACGAAAAGGGCCGAAAAAGCCATAGCAACTAATGGAGCAAATTTGTTTGGAACCCCAAAGCCTTTAGCCACACCCGTAAGCGCCGCAACAATTGCGGCTAATGTAGCGATATCAGTGGTCATCTCCATTCCTTATCCCACCTTTTCTTTTAGTTCTTGGACATCACTACCAAGTTCAGCTAAACTCCGTTCAATCTGTTGCAAGGTAGTTGTATTTCTTTCGAGCTGAATCACCATTTTCTCGTTGTGTTTCATGAGTGTTGCTTCACGTTCTTTTCCATCTTTTTTGGTAGAAAAAAGCAACCATACAAATAATAGAGCAAATGGCCCTTGGGACATCACTGCCTTGTAAATCATTTCTTCCATGCTTCCCCTCTCCTTATCACCCCCTTGTAAATCATTTCTTCCATGCTTCCCCTCTCCTTATCACCCCCTTTGGGGCAAAAGTAAAAAGGGAGCCTATTAGCTCCCTATGAAAAAACGCCCTCTCCAGATCGGAAAAGGCGTAACTATTTTTGCAAAGCTAAATATTCAGCGACTGGCACTTGATAATTTTCTGGTACAGATTTCTCTTCCGTTCCCATAGGATCAATTAACCACTCGCCTGATTTCACAAGCACAGCATATACAGGTATCATATATTTTTTAACTGACATTACTCAGCACCTCCTTTCTCTAGTTCAACAATTCGCTGTTCCAGTTGCTCTATCGTAGTGTGTAATAACCCTATTTCCCTGCTTAACTCTGTTATTGCCTCTAGTGCCGCTAATAACTCCGGACGTAACGGCTCATGATGCCCAGGAGTCTCCACCACACCGCCAAGTGTCCCGTCTGGATTTCTTTTGATATATTCCACTAGCTAATCACCCCCACTAGCATGACAGCTGCTTCTTTTGCACTTACATTGGTCCTACTCAATGTCAGCTTGAATGTAACGTCTGACTTTGCTGTAGCTACAGTACTTATCAACTCATCTTCTGTAATTGAAGTAGTAAGATCAACACTTTCCTTGGTCATGGCTGTATATTGCTCTGGCAGTCCTTTATCTACAAAAGAAGCTTCAGCATCAACGACTGATTGCCTTTTTCTCTCTTTAACCAAGCAAGTATTTCTCTAGCTGATCCTTTCGGTGCTAAGATTTTATAACGGGCAACAGCTTTCTTCATAGGTTTTTCTGTTACAGCGTTATTGATGGTAAAAGTATTTACGGTATAGGCTCCGAATTGATCTGTAGCCGTTATGGTCACGGTGTTAGACCCCGCTTTAAGATCACTCACTTTACACGTATAAGACCAGTTTCCACTTGTTACACCATTAAGTAATGTTTGATCTGTACCGCTGTTGAGCTTACCTTTTACCGTGAGTGTATTTCCGTCTGGATCGGATGCCGTACCTGAGAGAGTAATAGAATCCGGTGGAATTAAACCAGATTGAACAGCATGGAAAGTACTAACGGTAAGAATAGGAGCTTTATTGTGCTTAACGGTAAAAGTACGGGTGACGACATCAGATTTACCACCTTGGTTATCTTCAACCCAGATCGACAACGTATGATTGGTTCCCTCTGCCAGAAATCCTGATACATCCAAGGTATCATCGAACAGTCTACCGCCTCGGTAGGTTAGTGTCTTGGCAAAAGAAATAGGCGTTCTACCGTTGGATACTCCAGATTGCAACGCCCTAGTGGTGCCGTTGTTGATTTGACATTTGAATACAAGAATATCCCCGTTGTTTAAATCTGATGCAGTTCCTTGGATGTTTACTTTATCGTTCTCTTTTAAAATTTGATTGTCAGGTGGAGTCGAAAGTGTAAATTTCGGTGGCTCGTTTAAGAGAGTGATTACAACGAGACCGTTACCTTCACGTACACCTGCGGTCGTGGATCCGAGCGGAGGTCGAACACGAAGCGGACGTTGCAATACCAGGTTAAACTAAACAACGTAGTAAAAAAAGATTGGACAGCGATTGGTAAGAATCAGCCCGTAAGCTATACATTTAAAAATGCTAATATAACGGCAGGAGTATTACCCTTCACGATAGTTGTTCGTGATAGTGAGGGTGGTGAAAAACCGAAAACCAACGCATTACCATCACCACCAACGACTTTACCGTTAACATCACCGCAAACGATTCCGATCCAGACGTTAACATCCCGCAAGGAAAACAAAGAAAACCCTTGATAGTAAAGGGTTTTCTTTCATTCAAATTAGATTGAACAATACGAATTAGTCCGCTAACCACAGAATTTCCGCGAATTGCCTGGAAGCTATCATTGTCCGTATATATTTATATATGCATTTTTTTACTAAAAAATATATTTTTCTATTTAATACTAAATATTACCATGAAGTCTTCCGATATATTATTTGGATATATTTGTATATCTACTATTATCCCAAAAAATATTAGGAGGATGAACATGGTATCAGTTTCTAGTGCTTCAAATTTTTACAGGCAAAATATGAACAGCGCAAAAGAAGTAATGGCTTTAAGAAATCAACAGGAACAACGTAACAATGATAATCTGCAAGGTAATATTCAAAACGATAGGATTCAAATATCAAAAGAAGGTAAGCAACTATATCTTGCTAGCGCTTCAGCTAGCTCTAGTTCATGGTGGGATGATTTAAAGGATACGGCTTCTGATTGGATAGATTCTAGTAAGAGATGGTTAGTTGATGCTGGTAATTTTTTATTAGACGCTGCCAAAGCAGGACTGGATTTCTTAATTTTAGATGATGTAAAAACAATTTTTGATCCAAAAGCTAGTGATGCAGAAAAAGGGTTCGCAATACTCTCTCTATTTCCTGCTGGAAAGGGAGCAAAAGTCGGAAAAAAAACGTATGACTTACTGAAAAAATACGGTGATGATGTAATTGATCTTGCCAATGATGTCCTAAAAGGACGGCAGAAGATTGGGAGATATTTTGTAAAGTCAAGGATCGATGAAGATAGAGTGATCTTAAAAGAAACAGAAAAAGCTATGAGAAATACGCAGGTTCAGAAAGAAGCAAATGATTTGGTTGAACGATTTTTAAGAGGTCATGATACGCCAGGCAAAGGAACAAAACCTGTCTTTGGGAATGTTTTTGAATTACGAGGAAAAGAAGGGGCTAGGGTTTATTATAGATTAAAAGGTGATACTTTTGAGATATTAGGTAAATCAGATAAAAACAATCAACAGGATGTCATTAACCGTTTGAAGAAACTATATAACTAGTAATTACTTTAACTATTAAAGGGGCAATTTGAATGAATCATGTAAAAAAACATCAAAAAAAATGTATATGGATAGAATCAGAAGAATGTGAAGCAGAGTTTGATCCATACGATGATAATACTGATGTCATAGTGTCCTTTCCAGATAGAACAAGGTACATTGCATCATTCTTTACTTATAAAAATATTGAAACACTTACAAAAAAGAATCAAACATCTAGTGAAAATATGAGTGGACTCTATTTTTGGGCTAGTGACATGGTTCTAGTCGATAACGTCAAGCCTGAGACAATTGAAGCTATTGTAGACCACTTAATTGCAGAAGAAAACTTTGATACTCTATTTACGAAGATTACAGATGTATCTCCTGAGTCTGATCATCTGTATCCTTTAGGATTTTTTGATTCATCAAACTAAAATTTCAACGAAAAAAACACTCGCCAGATATTGTATGGATAGTCAGAGTATTAAGAAAGTCCCCTTTCGCCAAAAGGGGACTTTTCATGTCATTTTAGGGATTACAACTCTCACTACTCAAGAAAAGCGTTGTAAAACATTGGCCATCCATCTTCATCACGATGTTGATAATTGTTTATGGATTTAATCTCTATAATATTTTAATTGTTCATTACCATTCCAGATTTCCTTTTTGATTTTAGTATTCAATTCTATGTTTAAGGTTTTGAATCCTAAACTAACCTTATCGACTGATATTAACCTAATGTATCAAGAAAGAGACTTGATATTCCTCTTTTTCATTAGATATCATACTGGACGTCAAGAATCAGATCCACTCCTTTTTGTGCCTGTGCAGCAGCTTGAATTATTAATTTTGGATCATCTTCAAGTTTTCTTAACCAGGAACTAATATAGGAGGCACTATTCTCAATCGTGCTATTATCAATTCCACATACGCCACAAAGCATGGCTGCACCTAATTCAGCAATTAATTCTTCCCGAGAATATATTTCTGAACCATAGCTAATTTTTCCAATTATACCGCTACGCTTCAGTCTCGTTCTGTGCCCAGTACTATGCAAACATTCATGAAATAGCGTACTATAAAATTCTTCGACACTTTTAAAATCACACATCGATGGAATTCTAATCAAATCAAAGAGAGGACTATATGAAGCTCTATTATAGCCAAACTTTATTGTAGGAGCATTTCTATATCCTTTTATAATGGCTTCCGCTTCTTCAATCGGGTTGTGATCGTATACTTCCTTGTCTTTTCTTTTACTTAATAAACCTTCACACTGTGTATTGATTTCATAAACTTTATAGTATCGGATATACGGTATTTTTTTTGTAGTCTCACTGTCAAGTTCGGCATTACTGTCTTCATCGTCATTAACATCTAACCATGTCCAAAAAACAATCATATGTCCTTTTTCCTTTTCTTTTATTTTACCTCCAGCATTTTTGATTTGTTTTTTTGTGGCATATTCCCCAGGCTCAAGTAGCATGGTATTTATTCCCCTATAAGGTTTTTGAGTAACCCAATTAACAGCCAATCCAATTGAGTTCCAAGGCTTTCTCCATGGGACAACTCCTTCTTCTAATAATTTTATGATTTTATTTGTTATAATCCCGTATACCTTACTCATCTAGTACCTCTCCCTTTAAAGAGAAAGATCCCTTACATCAAAGTAAGGGATCTTTCTCTTATCGTTTAATTAGTTGGTTTATCTCTTTTTCAATTTGATTCATTCTTGCCTTGCATTTATTCATCTTTTCTAAACAACTTAGATACCTCTTCATTAGCTTAGCTGTTTCTCTCATGACTGGATTATTCATGTAAAGAAAACAACCACCTTCATTCAGTATTGCTCTCATTTTATTTTTTTCAGCATAAAACTCCTTCTTTAGATCTTGGTATTCTTTACTACGTATTTGAACCAATTTATTTTGAATAAGTTCATACGTCGTACATTGAATACTGCTAGTATTAGTGTCAATGTAACAATGCGCTAATTGATTTTTCATGTAATGAACTCCTTTAGTTTTGAGAATTTTTTTGATATATATTGTTTTTTAGTATTTTTAATTCTTGAATTAGCTGATTAATAGCGTGGGAAGTTTACATGTAACCACCAATTATTCACTTGAAGTACTTCTAAGAACACCACATCCTCATATCTAGTATTAGGTTGCTGATCTATTTTGCTTCAACATTTCAGCTGACTAATCATTTACACTTCGAGTACTCTTTTTTAATGTATAGGCAACAAAAAAAGCTCTTTATGAACACATAAACCCATATTGGGTACATGTGCTCACAAAGAGCTGATTTATTTTGGTTAACTGCTCAGTACTTACAAGTTTTTCAACTGTAAGATGGCCAAAAAAAAACAAATAGAATTTGAATACATTATAGTATAGGGCCAACGACCTGTAAATATATTTGTTGATGTTAAACCAATATTCTACTCTTCATCGAGTAAATTTGACACCTTGCTGGTTATGTTAAAGTGACTAAATATCTCTCTGATCTTCAAGAAGAGAATCCGGCTGCTGACTACATTACATATCTTTACCCTTTAATAAAGAAAGATTTAATTCAAGCAGTGAAGCAACTGATTTCAAGATATGTTATTCAATATATTAATTAATCTTTTCTTTTCTGATTACTAGCCCCCACCACACAAGTAGGTATACGTATCCTACTATTGAATAAATAGTCCACATCTCTCCTTGTTGTAATTGACCTCTAAAATATTCAAACTCATTTAATCCATCTTGTCTTTCAATACTATGAATTAAACCTATTAAGGGAATCGTACACACAAAAATAATTGTAAAACTAGATACTATTCTTAAAACCTGTTTTTTAACAAGGCTGGATAAAGCCGTTTTTAATGTTGTTAACAAAAATAAGTAATATATAATCCAAAACCAATTAGGAAGAGTTTCCACTTGTTTTTTACTCCTTTAAAATATCTTATCGAGATTCGTCCATAATAAATAATCCATAAAATATATAGGGTCCTCTTATATCATGAGATTCTTAATGACTTTGCCGTCATACCAACAGGGTTACCTTATAGTTTCAAAAACGAGGTATGTAAAGAATTCTTTTTTCTTACCTTTAAAAAAATAAAGGAGCAACTGGAAAATAAAAGTGGCGGCTTCTACGTGGGCTGTATTCACAGTCGTTGGCTGGTAGAGAGAAAATATCCAGCGTAGCGTTTGTTATATTTAAACAAGGTTCTACACTAATCACATCTTCTACAGGAATCCACCAAAAATCCTCATCGTTTTTTAGCTTGATCCGCTTAAACGTTGAATCAAATTTATCTACCCATCCCCAAGCAGATTCAATTACTCCTCTACCCTCTTTTTCTTGGATCGCACAAAAAAGCCCTAATTTAGAGGGCTTTTGTTTTGCTAAATTCATCTGAGGAAACCTTGCTTTTCTTTTCAGCTGTAACCTACTCCCCATCATCAATTTATTTGTTTTATGTCTTCTCATTTTCCATGTTTCCACGCTAAAATAAAATAGGTTAACAAGCACCCCCCTATGGAAATTCTTTTTATTAAATTAAATAACCAAAACCCTCCTCTGCCATTGTAGGTTTCATAAAAAAACAATGCTAAACCTCCTATTAAGGCTAACGCCGAAAATATTAAACCTAGCTTTATTCTAGTTCTGACAACCATTTTATTCACCCCATTTCATTTTAACTGTGCACTTAATATTAAAAAGCATAAAAGCCAAGAAAAAATCTTGGCTTCTTAACTCAATAACCATCAACTAAACTCGTTTTTACATCTTCCCAATTTTTATATCTTAAAAGCTCCCTACAATTTTGATTATACTTGGCGGCATTTTCACTATAGTTAAGTCTTTTTAGAGTCGCATATCCTTTCGAAGTAAGCGTTTGGAAAGTTGAATAAGCCCCAGCATAAAACACGCAAATGGCTACCCACCCAGCTGGTCCTGTGCCATATCCAAGAACTAAACCTGCTAATCCCATCAAAGCTACGAACCACTCAAATGTATCTTCATAAAAGTCGTAATCCATATAATCAATAATGAATGATTCAAATTCATCAGCTTGTTTTTGAAATTTCGATAAACTACTTGCATTTTTGAGCTGCCAAGAGTACTCCCTTTAAGTTTCACATATTCGTGTGCATTTGCACTAAGAGCCTGTACTATAAATTTTCCAGTGGTTCTATCATAGTTATAGTAAGTATCATATGCGCCAGCACAATCTACTGATCCACCTTTGCAAGTAGCCTTCCCACTACTCTTTGCCAACTGTCTTTTAGTTTCAAACTTCTTCATTTCTTTATCCACGAATTCTAACTTTTTATAATCTATCCCTTTTTCTTCATTCAATAGGGTTTTTGTTTTGTTCCTAATAGCTTTTTTTTGATTTAATTCTTCCTCATAAACCTTAGATTCGGCTACTCCTGTATCAAAATTATTTGTAAACTCTGTGCTGTTATTTTGGTATTAATATAATCCCCATCTAAATCATATAAATCTTCAATTTTTTTAATTACTGTGCCAACCTCATCATTTGCTGTTCTAGTTAGAACAATGGAATTGACTACTTTTGTTCCTTGTTTTACATATAGTCCTTCTTCATTTTGTTCATCTGATAAAAAATCAGTTTCAAAACTTTCAACATTTTCCGATTCAGCTATTTTGGCAAATGCCGCGGAAGGCAATATGATTCCACATAGTAGTACAAAAGCTGAAAACATCGCAACAAATCTCTTCATACAATAACCTCCATTTAGCTCACTTCCAAATTACAAAACTTGAAAAGTAGCCTTTTGAATTAAAATATTTTTTGTGGACGTACTGACTGAAAAAGCTCCGTATCCATAAAAATTTTTGTTTTCCTTTGCATACAAGTAGGTGTTAAACTTAAATGGAGCAGTTCCAAGTGACGCTCATAAATAGGATGTTCCTAAGCTTTGGACGGCATGAAGGTTCATCCTATTTTTTCTTAATGATTTGATGATGTTCTTCTCTCCATATTAAAGACATTTCATTTATCCCCACCTCCTTGGTTAGTAATAAGTTAATGTTACCAACAAAGGTAATAGTTGTAAATCATTGTTAAAAAATAAACATTTCACCCATTTTCCTAACATCGTTTGTTTTCCTAACAAAAAAAATACTCCCCTTTCGAAAATAGAACGGGGAGTATTTTTTGATGTTATGCACCAATCTGATCTGACATTTGCTTGATGAATCCAGCATTTTCTTGAACAGGAAGCCAGTTTACACTTAACAATCCAAGTGACATCAATACGGCTAGAGATAAAATCGTAAGACGTTTTTTCACACGAAAACACCTCCGATCTAAAAGTTGAAAAATATTAAATTCATAGTATACTCGTTACTAATTAATGTCAATTTGTGTAAATAAAATATTTGGAGTGATCGTAGTGAATGTGATTGGCAGTCAGATAAAAAGATTCAGAACGAAATTAGGAATGACACAAGGGGAATTAGCAGAGGGGATATGCAGTCGTAGCTATATTAGTCAACTGGAAAAGGGCTACTCATTACCCTTACCTGAGTTGCTTACAAAGATAGCTGAACGTTTACAGGTACCCCTACCAGACCTCCACAAAGACTTTAACCGAGAGGAAATAGCGAAGGTAAACATACATAGAAATATTCGTGGTCTGGTTACTAATATTGAATCGTGTGATTGGCTAAAAGCACATAAGTATTTATTCCGACTTTCTAACGTGGAACTGAGCCAAGAAGAAAAAAGCGTCTATGTATGGGGAAAAGGTGCTCTTGCACGGTCCGAACAGAATTTCTATCAGTCAGCTGCGTATTTTTTAGAAAGTATTAACCTAGCGAGAGAAGCAGATGATCCTGATCCATTACTTCTTATTCGTCCTTTGACTTCGCTGGGAGAACTGTATGCCTCGATTGAAAAGCCTGAAAAGGCTATTGCTCTTCTACATGAGGCAGACAAGCTAGTTCTCCAACATGAAGTAAATGGAATACCTAGAGTTACTCTTTACTATGCCCTTGGATATATGCATGAAAGACTAGGTGAATATCACTCAGGCCTAGAAAGATTCCAACAGGCTGAGAAATTAAATTTACATTACTCATCACTTTATAAAAGTGGAGATATTTATATGGGGATAGCCGTATGTTTACGACACTTGATGCAGTATGAAGAAGCAATAACAGCTAACCAGAAAGCTCTAAATATTTTACAGTACTACAACGATCCTAAAAAAGAAGCTAGAATTGCAGGGGTAAATAACAACTTAGGAATTATTTACAGATGTATAGAAAAATATGATCTAGCTATTTAACATCTACAAAAGGCTATTGATATTCACAAAAAAATAGGATCAATCCACTGGATGAGCAATTCATGT
The DNA here is from genome assembly GCF_026891775.1 of Brevibacillus halotolerans. NCBI lineage: Bacteria > Bacillati > Bacillota > Bacilli > Caryophanales > Paenibacillaceae > Brevibacillus > Brevibacillus halotolerans. The sequence goes on along the minus strand of NZ_JAPTNK010000031.1, from coordinate 9,012 downwards.
ATTGAACTTGCTAAAGTGTATAATCAGTTAGGGAGATATGAAGAAGCAAAGCTTATATGTGAGGAAGCCATTGATAATCACACCACGGAACATATATTGGCTGAGGCACACCTAACTCTTTCAGAATCCCTTTGTCATTTGGGAGAACAAAATCGAGCGTTGGATTCCATAGACCACTCTTTGGCTTATTTCTCGCAAACCCCAAATAATAGATTTTTTACAAAAGCTTCTCGCTTCACTGCTAAAATGGCGTTACAATTTGGAAAAGAAGTCGTTCATATTTATGATAAATACCTAGCAACTCCTAGTGTTAAGTGATAAGTTTGAATATTCAATAATATTAAATAAATTTCGTTTGAATAAAAAGTAGACTATCATTTTGACACGATACGATGATGAAAAAGAAGCCCTCCTTCTATGGTCTTACCCCTGTCAAGTAGACAGTTTGAAACAAGCCCTCGTCTAGGTGTTCAGTTAAAATTAAGTTTTAGACTGGAGTAGTTGATCCTACACAATTCACGGATAAAAAATCTCCCAGCCTTCCGAAAATTAGTTTTAGACTGAGCCTAATACATGAAACAGCGGCGACTTAAGACCTGAAAATAAAGTCTTAGACTCGCCGCTGTTTTTATTGAACTATCGAACCCGTTCATATTACGCCGCACTGTCATATTCGCATAGTAGCTCTTCATACATTTTGATATATCCATATAATTCGCATTCGGGCATGGGAGGTTGAAAGATGAACGAGAACAATGGAACTCTCTCTAACAAATGGTCCGGAGATACTCCGGATGCTGTTCATTCGCAGACGGTGAGTGAACGAGGCCCTGTATTGGAACAGGACAGCGTGCTGCATGAAAAGCTGGAGACTTTCATCCATTCGAAATTGTTGGAAAGGCCCGTGCATGTCAAAGGTTATGGCGCATTCGGCTACTTTCAGACCGTGCATGCCATGACGGCTTACACGCAGCTTTGTTTCTTGCAAAATCCGGGTCAGCAGGTCCCCGTCGCGGTAAGATTCTCCTTAGCTGTCAGCAACAAAGGCACGCCGGATACTTCCCGTAACGTGAGAGGATTCGCCACCAAGTTCTACACGGATCAAGGTGTGTTCGATCTTGTCTTTAACCATATCCCCGTGTTCCCCGTCCGAGACGCCATCCGCTTTCCCGAGTTTATCAATGCCCTCCTGCCATCGCCCGTTAACAACCTCATCGATCCGGAACGATTTTGGAGCTTCGTCGCCCGAGCACCGGAATCCACAACCTTTCTCGTCCATCTCTACTCCGACGCGGGAACTGTCAAGAGTCTTCGACACATCCCGGGGCACAGCGTCAATACTTACGTCTGGAAAAACGGGCAAGGTATCCGCACTTACGTGAAATATCATTGGATGCCTCTTGCGGGTGTGCAGTATATTGACCGTCAAGAAGCAGCCCGGCTCGCTTGCGAGAATCCGGATTTTGCCGGCAAGGACTTATACGATATGCTGAACGCGGGCAAAACGTTTGAATATGGGCTTTACGTGCAGCTGATGAACCCCCAAGATGAGTCCTCTCTCCCTTATGATCCGTTGGATAGTACTAAGGTATGGGATAAGCGACAATATCCCTTGCACCCCGTAGGAAGATTGGTATTAAATAGCAATCCAGATAATTATATGGAGCAAGTAGAAAAGTTGGCTTTCTCCCCTTCCAACCTGCTGGAAGGCGCAGAGTTATCGGACGATAAGATACTGCAAGGGCGTGCAAATATTTATTCGGATTCGCAGCGACGACGGCTTGGTCCGGATTTCCGCAAGATTCCGATTAATCATCAGCAGAACTGGACGCCCGATTCCCTTGTGACCAGCGGCAACGGGAGATTCGTGGAAGGACGCCTCGTGCGGTCCAACATTCCCAAGCAAGACGACTTCACGCAAGCCGGTGAGTATTATTGTGCCCTTGCCCCATTGCAGCAAGAACACTTGGTAGATAACCTGGCCGTCGATCTTGCCGGTATATCCCCCGAAACGCAAAATATCGTGCTCGGCTACCTGTACCAGGCGTCCTCCGAGCTTGCGGAACGTGTCGCCCGAAAGATCCAAACTTCATAAAGAATCGCATTGAGCAAAAACTTTCCGTTACTTATGATAAGGTTCACCTTAACGGATCTATCGGCGAAAAGTAAGAAGGAGCTGCCACAGAACATCTCATTCCAGCAAAAGTAGTTTTAGCTGTGTGTCTATGAATAGCGTTTTCGCATTGGCTGCTGTTCATTCGGACTCAGTACCGCCAGTGTTTATTACGCCTCTAGGCTCCACCAACATGATATGGCATTCCTTTTCGGCGAAAGGCTTATGATCGGCTCCCCCCGGGACAATAAACATCTCACCCTTGGAAATTTTCACTTGGCCATCACGAAAAGCAATGAACATCTCTCCTTCGAGCACAATAAATACCTTATCCGTCCCTTGATGCTCGTGCCACATAAAATCCCCAGCAATCTTAATGAGCTTAAATTGATAGTCATTTATTTCAGCAATGACTTTCGGAGACCAGAGATCGTTGAATGTAGATAGCTTCTCATTCAGATTAATAGCTTGGTAATGCATATATGAATCCCTCCTCATTTTTCTCGCCTTTTTAGAGCTTACGCAAGGCACTTGTTATATTTTGTAAAGCGTATTCGATAGCTAATGGGCCACCAGTAATAGCGGACACATCCATTAAATGAACATTTCTTTTCTTAACGGCATTGAGATTATTCCATACATTGCTTTGTTTTAAGTCATTCATTAATTTTTCCTTTTTGGTAATGTCACCGATAAGGAAAATATGGTCTGCTTCAACAGTTGATATTCCTTCAAACGTAGTAAATTTATTAGTCGTACCTTTAAATATATGGTCTGGTGTAAGTCCCAGTCCCTTCTCTTTATCAAACGCAAGTATATAGACCGGATTTCCTTCACCTAGGACATTAAACGTTTTTCCATCCCACGACAATATAAGGGCTACTGACTCTCCTTTAATCGATTTTAATGCTTCGCGCCCAGTTGTGATTTCTTTCATCATTTTATCAATGACTTTTTCCGCTTCATCTTCTTTTCCAATAATCTCGGCTACTGTACGGAGTCCATATTGCCAATCGTCATAGATGTCCTTGGATTTTAACGTAATGACTGGCGCAATCTTTCCTAGTGAATCATACATTTTTTCATGATTCTCAGTTGCTAAAATAATGTCAGGCTCTATCGATAGGATTTTTTCAATATTAGGTGATAATTTTTCTCCTAATTCATCAGCAGAATCCAGCTTTCCTTTTAAATAGGTTAAAGAAGATAGATACTCTTTTTCAGTAGAAGCAGCAGGCGGCTCACCTAATGCAATTAGTATTTCAGGATAAAAATACCATAATGAAGCAATATTCTCTGGTTGTTTCTCAATAACAATTTCTTTACCTAAGGCATCCTTAAATGTTCTTGGCCATTCAGTTGTATCTACCTTACCTGCTGTTGTAGATGCGCCTTCTGTCGTTGATCCTTTATTTTCAGCAGGTGTTTCATTACAACCTCCCAGTATGCCTGCTACTAATAACATGGAGATTAGCAGGCCTTTCATCTTTTGCATACGAAAATTCCTCCAACATCATGTTATCTTTCGTTTGCCATTAGTATAGAAAAGGAATGTTTAGATGAGAATGGATGCCTGTTGAAATTAGCATGGATTATTGATGAACTTCTCTCGATATTCAGTAGGAGAGATACCAAGTTGTTTCTTGAACACTCTACTAAAATAAAACGGGTCAGCAATTCCAACCGTTTGCGCAATTTGTTGTACAGACGCTCCACTTGTAAATAGCATTTCTTGCGCCATGTTTATACGATGTTTTAATATGTATTCCGCTGGTCCCATACCTGCATGTCTTTTAAATACATAAGACAGTCGATTTCGATTCACGTTATGTTGTTCTGCAAGCGATGCTATTGTAAGGCTTTGATCATAGTATTCATGAATATAATGAGATACCCGTTCGAACAAAGTTTGTGATTCACAGCTATTCTGCCTATTCACAACACATAATAAGGTTTCATTCAGTACATCACGAAACAGCATTTCGGTCTGAAACATCGATATGCCACCAGGCTGATTATACACATGCCAAAGGCGCATAATTAATTCAATCAGACGAGGAGATTGACCCGTTGATAATTCAAAATGCTGATGGGAAAAGCTTGTCTCTTCTAGTTCTGAGTTATATATCCGGTATAAAACAAGGATATATTCCCAGTTTGTGTTACCGAACATTTTTTGAGCTAGTTTCATTCTTGCACCGCCATGCACAACTTTTCCTGGCGAAAAGATATAAGGCGTTCCATTAAATTGAAATTGTACCTTCCCTGTAAGTGGAAACACAAACCCAGGAAAAGAATCTGTATATTCAGCGTAAGGTACACCTGGATTTTTCGCATATCGATATACTCCTTCTACTTGAAAAGGAATGTGTGCCAAATGCTCCGCTAACTGATTAACATCGATTTTCACGTTGCATACCTCATTTCAATAGTCGTTTGCCAGTAATACGTAAGATCGATCGTTGTACATCCTGTGCAGCTTCTTGATCAGAAGCAGATGAGGACTCTTGTTTATTTTACCATTATTGATAACGATTATCATTGTTAAGCTGTGCGGACAATAAAAATGCCGCACCCGCTAATGTTCAAACAGCGGGTAACGGCAAGTGTAAAGATAACTTTTCTGCTCACGGAACTTTGGACCAAAAAAAGACATCCTATTGGACGCTTTGGCTAGTTTTTTTCCTCCGACAAATATTGTTCAAGCTGATCAAAGGTCCCCCCGAAGCCCTGCTTCATGGAATCGAACATCCCCTCAAAGAAGTTGCGCTCTTCTTCAGTAGCATTGATCGGTCGGCTGCAAAGGGTTATTTGGGTTGTACCATTATTATCGCTCATCGTTACCTTATTTCGGATTTCGAGCGGGATCAAATCACTGAATGGAGACCTGACAATGTTTCCTGCCTCATCCGAAAAGCAGTTGATCCAGACAATCTTCTCGGGAGCCTTGATCTCCTGGTACACAAATTTACCCCACATTCGACTGCCACCAGGAGCTTGCATACTGTAGTGGAAAAATCCGCCCTCACGAAAATCGAGATGCTTTACACTTATTTCAAACCCTTTCGGCCCCCACCAGTGCTTCAGGTGCTCTGCTTCAGTCCATACTTGGAATACAAGTTCGCGTGGCGCATGAATCTCACGCGTTATTACTAACTCTTTGCTTTCCGAGTGGGGCGTCATATCGATTCCTCCATCAATCAGTATTCACTTTTAATTTACTATAAGTGCTTGGACGAGATGCCGTGCCCAACCGCGATTACTGACACCGCCAATATTATTAAACAAAGTTAATGCCTTTAAACATACCCACCCAGTTAAATATATAAATCTAATCATTACGAACTTTATTTCAAGGCAACTACTTTGTTAATGCTTGTAAATACTTGCCGTTACTTATGATAAGGCTCACCGCATAGCATGTAACAGTAAGACCAGATAGATGTTTGATGACTGCAATATAAATATAATGCTTCTGCATTGAACCACCTCATGAAACTGTTTCCGATCAAATCCGGGAGGGTCTTGGGATGGAAGAAATGCTGGTGTGATCATCGATTCTGGAAATGAACTCAGAAAGGAAAAGTCACCCGACCTGACCTTAACAATAGAGGAAGTCATCCGTATCTACTCCATGCGTTGGGACATAGAAGTCTTCTTTAAGTGCGCTAAATCCTTGTTACGCTTGCAAAAGGAGTTTCAAAGACTTTCATACAATCTGCTCGTCAGTCATACGACAATCGTATTTTTCTGCTCGCATAGCTGCATCGACAAAGCATCTACCACCGTACACTCGGAGGTTTGTTTTATTTGCTTTGCGATGAAGTTAGCGCCTTAGATTGGGTGGTAGCCTTACAATAACTTCTGAATTGATCAATGAAGTAACCACAAAGGCTAACAAGAAGCTTACAAAACTGATCCAAAGTCAACTTCAACAATGGATTGCCGGTTTGCCAAGTTATCTCAAGGCTTATCTGCCTATTTCAAGCTACGAGGTTTGAGTTACTGAGAAATGGTTGCATGATAGCTGGCTGCAGCAAGAAAATTATGATTACGTAAGCGAGAGTTAACGCGTATGGCGGCAATATTGATGCTAGCGGCAGCAACTATTGAAAACGAAATAGAAGTATGCTAATGCAAAAAGAGACCGAACGGTATCTTTTTACATTAGCATAGAAACACATATTTTTCTAACACAAAGGAGAGTAATACATGACTTCACTGTTTATTGTTCCAGAAAGCAAGCTGTCGGTTGATGCCACTCATTATGTGCGAGAACTTTCAACCCAAACATTATTCAATCATTTGATGAGAACATATGCTTTTGGATATATGATAGCTCAGAAGAATGATCTGAACATTGACATGGAATTGCTATATCTCGGTGCCATCATGCATGACTTGGGCTTGACCGAACCATTTGCAGACAGAGAGCGTACTTTTGAAATCGAGGGCGGAGAGGCGGCTTGCCATTTCTTGGTTCAACATGGTTATCCAATCGAAAAAGCGGAAATCGTACAAAAAGCGGTCGAACTGCACGCCACGGTCGAAGCAGAAAAAAAACAACCTGAGATTGCTCTGGTACATTTAGGGGTTATGGTTGATGCAGGTTTTCGGGTCGATCTTTTTCCAAAGGATCTTCTCCAGCAGATCATCGAAGACTATCCACGACTCGGGATTAATCAAAAAATGATCGAGCATTTTACTTACCAACTTCAGAAAAAAAACGATACGAAATTGATTCCGATTATCGAAGTAGCGAAACATCACTCCCATTTCAGTGAATGATGCAAACTGGAGGTGAAGGATATGAAAAAAGGTGAGCAAACCCGAAGACACATCATTTGCAAATCAGCCGAGCTTTTCAACCTTCAAGGATATGCTGGTGTCTCTCTCAACGAAATCATAAATGCTACGGGAATTCAGAAAGGGGGCATCTATAAACATTTCGTCAATAAGGATGAAATTGCGATGGAAGCCTTTGAATATGCCGCCGACACTGTATTCGAGCAATTTGTAGCAGCTGTCAGTTCTCGGCAATCTGCTATGGAAAAACTGATCAGTATGTTTGAACTGTACAGCAATGTGGTTGACTCTCCTCCATTTGTGGGAGGCTGCCCCGTGATGAACGCGGCCATTGAGTACGATGATGGGCATCCATTGCTGCGCGAGAAAACCCAGAATCGCATGCGAGACTTTATATCATTTATCAAGAACATCTTGTATGAGGGCATAACGAATGGGGAATTCAAATCGAGCATCGATCAAGATGGCGCAGCCTCTTTTCTTATGGCCGCGCTTGAAGGCGGGATTATGTTGAGCAAACTGGAAGCTGATAATCGGCATATTCATTACATTAAAGATCATGTATCTGCTTTTTTGAAGACATTGGAAGCCTAAGCCTCTGCATTTAGTTGACAAGAGCGCTGACCCCGAGGAGAACAGCATCTTGTCAAAAATTGAAACAGAAGGTTACGATCCATTGAATAACACCAAATCACGTTACCGACTATTGGTTGGAATCAGTATGTTATTGGTCCTTTACGTCATTGTAAAAAACTATATTATCGATCCTGAAGCCAAGGGATTTTTAACTCAAACTTCGCTAGTGACAACTAATACTTAAAGCTAATCCTTTGGAGTAACGGAAAGCGCTAGTTCAACAAAAACAGCGGTGAACAAAAGCTTTATTTTATATTCTTTGTTCGCCGGACAACTAACACTATCGTCTTAATCTGCTGATATAGCTACTATCAAGTACAATTTCTTTCCTAATCTTGTGTACCATCACTTGTGATACGGTTCACCGTACATGATCTTAAACTATCTTCCCTCTGTTTGTGGAGGTAGAATGAATTTTTCTTATGATTATGAGGAACTTATTGAGGAATTAAAAAGTGATCTAACTGAAGGTTTGATCTCAATGGGAGACAAAATCAAAATAGTTAGGGCACAAAAAGTCGCTAATCATTATTATCCCATAATTGACTACTATTACGGTGATAATGAACCTGATGAAAAATACGAGGAAATTCAAGTTACAAAGGTTCTTGAAGAAATGGAATATTATGACCAAATCCATTAAGTAGTTGAAGATGAAAAATGGGGAGAACCAATCTCCCCTAAACAATCATTTAATCCGATTTTATTTTTTAGCTATTGTAACATTTTGTTTTTCCCACGCTTGAGCAGTTCATACTCGTTCAAAGTTATGGAAGCCAAAGTTATTAGAAATCTATTCAAAGCTTGTAATCACGGATGCACAGCAAGAAAATAGTTCTCGATCGATTTTCGAGTATTGTCAGCTCCGCTGGTATACCCCAGCTCCTTTTGACTTACTCCCATCACGTAATAGATTTTGGAGAATATTAATCACTAAACCATAGAATTTCCTTGGTATCTTATTAACATCATCAAATACATCATCGTTTAATTCTGAATGAATATCTATGTTCCTTCTTTTAAAAATTGTTATTAAGGTTTGTATCATGTCAGTTTTCTTTATATGTGGACTAATTTGAAATATTAGATTCTGTATAACTGTTACCTCGTCCTCTGAAATGAAATTTGACTTGGCTAACAATTCTTTATCTTTATTTTTAGAAGCTAAGGTCCCTTTAAGATTATCCTCGAATATTACTATTTCCCTTTCTGGATCAAACCAATTCCTAAATGTAACGGGAAAAACCAATATTCCATTGTAGCAGCTATTTTCTTGTATACCATTCTGTTGAAGTAATTGGATATATTTATTCGAAGTTGCTTTCATTTCTTGATCCCTATTTGGCAAAATTACCTTTACATATTCTACATGTGATCCAATCCCTAATAACTGAAGACATTTCACAATACCATCGTTTATTGCTTCATCAACCTTTTCAATATGGATGTATGGTTTT